>CAMDPA010000027.1 GCA_945903565.1 Devosia equisanguinis
CCCGCACTCGAGCCTCGACGGCATGACGCCCGATCGGGCATACTTCGGACCACACTGCATCCTGCCGATCCGCTCGGCAGTCTAACCCCGGCAGAGCCTCCACTTATCGCAGCGGAAAATCTGTCCGAACAAGCGGGGCCACCTCAGAAAGACCATTTATATCGATGAACGAAATGGAGGCAATGGTTGGAAGATAAAGTGTTTGTAACGGGGTAATGGCGGTTACCTCGAAATAGCTTCAGCGGGGAGAGTAGTATGAAAATGCGTGGTCACAGACGTGCGTTGGCGCGATTCTGTATGATTGTTTGTTGTATTGTCGCTGCATTATATGGAGATCGTTGCGTTGCAAATGGCACCCAAAAGCCGTCGGTGAGTGCGCCAAGTGTTGTGTTGTTCTGTAAGCGGTGTCCGGCCCCCACGTTTCGGGCGGGCTCGGGCCGGTGACCGTGTCGTTGACGTTGACGGTGTTGAACACCGAACCAGCGATCGAGATGGGCGTCGAAAATGTGTGCGGTCCGGGGGAAGCATTCGTGGACCAAGTGGACTGGGCTGATGCTGCGCCGCTAAACACCATCATCGAGAGGGCTGTTCCCCCCAACAGCCGCGCCTTGAGAACGGCCAGATTACCCCGACGCCGATCCGTTGACTGATAAGCACTATAGATCGACATAATAACTCCCCCAGACTCTTTTATACTGCCAGCGCGAAGCGTCCCCGCCACCGCTGGCACTCCTGTCACTTGTCTCGCGGTCCCCCCAAAACACCGCCGGACCAACGAAAACAATTTAAAAACAGTGTGCGTGGTGGCTGGAAGCGGCGGACTTTTTCTGAACGTGGTTATATTGCGACAAAACACAGTGTCCCCCGCCCCGTCTTGACCGCTACGTGCGAGGCAACGCCCGCTTTTGACGAGATTGCTGGCTGGGGTCCCCGCCCCATGTGTCCGAACTTCTTTCAACATCGCATACCCCCCGTGATGCCATTCTGCCGTCGTTGCGGGCTCTGAAGTACAGCCCTGGCGGCTCTGCATTCCCACTAGACTTCCTAATCAGTGGGCGGAAGCTAGGTGTGGGACAGCGACCGATGCAATGTCCCGCAGCATGACGAATGTGGAGAAAGCGCACTCGCCTGGGGACGGAATCATCAGGTCATATGTATTATGTGCAAAGTGCACTTGAGATGGCGCGTTTTCAATTTTGACGATTGTTCAGAGTGATTTGAAACTCTTGTTGTTCTTGCCTAGCCGCAGTCACAGCCGTCTGGGAACCCAACTGAGTTGTGCCGCCGATTCGGAGACGCGAACGTGGATACATCGGACGGAATGAGACCTCAGCTTACGCGGGTTCTGCGGTATTGAACCGGCCGATCCAGTCACGCCGGAAGGCGTCGACGCGGCCTTCCTCGATGGCAGCCCGCATCGCTTCCATCAGCTCCTGGTAGAACAAGGTGTTGGCCCACGACAGCAGCATCGCGCCGAGATACTCGCCCGACTTGATGAGATGATGCAGATACGCGCGCGAGTAATCGCGGCAGGCCGGGCACGCGCTTTTCTCGTCGAGCGGGCGTTGCGCAAATTGACCCGCCCGTTCCATGTGAACGCTTGCCCATGCCGGCCCGAATGCGTCGGTATCACGCAATCGAACATGTCGATACCGCGCGCCACCGCCTCGATGAGATCGGTCGGCGTGCCCACCCCCATCAGGTAGCGCGGCTTGTCGCCCGGCAGATGCGGTAGCGTGTGATCGAGCATGGCCAGCATCAGCTCTTGACCCTCCCCGACCGCGAGCCCGCCCACCGCGTAGCCCGGCAGATCGAGTGCGACGAGCGCGTCCGCCGAGCGCTGCCGCAGTTCCCTGTCGGTGCCGCCCTGCACGATGCCGAACAGCGCCTGCCCCGGCTCGGATTTCATTTGTCGGACGAGGTGCAGCATGTGGGGATTTGGGGGATAACGGCTCGTCAAAGGCCTAGTTCCGCCGGCCACATTTCCACGATCAACGCAGGGTAGCTCTCTAGTGGACGGCCGCATACGCTTGGAGAGGCTGCTTTCCTATTCGTGCCAGCAAGATCAGCATGTCGCCGAGTGACACGTACATCAGAGCGACTACACTGTTCGGCTTCGCTGAAGGATACCGGTGCGGATCCTCGCGCGCTCCTTACTGCCGGCGGCATCGACCCCGGTGCGCTCGATGACGTCGACGGAATGATTCCGTTCAGCGCTTTGGCCAGGTTGGGTGAGGTCGCGGCAGTCCAGCTCAGGCGTCCGTCGATTGGACTGGAGTGGGCGCTGAGGCTACCGGATCACTTTCCCAATCTCGGGCCGGTTGTGTTGCTGGCATCGCTCGTCGAGACGCTGGATGAATACATCGCGGTTGCGCTCAAGTATTGGCGGTATCATACCAATGGCTTCGCATTGGAGTTGCTGGATGACCCGTCGACCGGGCTTGCTGTGTTTCGTTACCACGCCAACGTGGCAACGTTTTCAACGCGCCAGGTCAGCGAACACGCGCTTGCCGTGGCCTGTATGGTTTCACGTAGAGTGACCAACCGTCCCGACGAGAACCCCTCGATTGTCCGGTTCCAGCATAGCCGTCCTCGTGACACGTCCCTTCACGAGCAAATCTTTCGGTGTCCCGTCGAGTTCGACTCCGATCATACGGAGTACCTGTTTGACCCAGAAATGTTGAAGTATCAGACGAACGGTCGGCTGCACCTGCTGAAGCCGCTGGTCGGCCTCTATGTCAGGTACCGGATCAACCGTACGACGAGCTACAATGGGTCGGTTGCCGCAACGGTGGCCCTGACGGTTCAATCCGTCATGGGCAGCGGGCGCTGTGACATGGATTTCGTCGCGTATGTGCTCGGGATGAGCAGCAAGACGCTGCAGCGCAAACTAGCGGCGGAGGGGAAAAACTTCTCCGAGATTCTCGAGCAGGTACGCAAGAACATCGCGTGCCGTTTGCTCACCGAGTCGAACACTTCCATCGAGCGCATAGCAGGCTTGCTCGAGTACTCTTCAACGCCGCCCTTTACGCTGGCATTCAAACGCTGGACCCGAAAATCGCCGCTCAGCTTCCGCAAAGCTGAACAAGCAAAAATTGGCGGATCGGCTACTTGAAACCTCGACCGCACGAGTGCGCGGAAGTCCAGCTTGGCCTTGGCGTAGTTTCGGCGGCGCCCTCGTGGCGGTCGACGAATTCATGGAGTCCGCCCCCGTCCCTGATGATGTCGCTTCCATTTTGTGCCGGTAGTGCGATGGAAGCTGGGTGAACGAGTACCATCGACGCAGGGGACCACTGTGCAAGCAGCCAGACCAGCCGGATTGGCACCCATCATTCCACCAGCGCCGAAAGTCCATGCCAAAGACTTGCCCGCGTGGCGGCTCATCCGTGATTTCCCAAAGGACACGCTATCGACATGGCCCGACTACGCCTTCGATGTACCGATCAATCGGCGGCGCACCTTCGGCATCGACGGGGTGCTGATCAACGATCCCGACGGCGTCCGGCACGTCATGGCGACGGCGGCACAGAACTACACCCGGTCGGTTGCATTTGTGCGGATCTTCCGGCCGTTTGTCGGCAACGGCCTGATCCTAGCCGAAGGTGCCGAGTGGCGGGCGCAACGGCGGATGCTGGCGCCCGTGTTCACGCCTGCAAGCGTCGCACGTTTGCTACCGCATTTCCACCTAGCCGCCGACGATCTGGTCCGCCGCCTCGACGGGCAGCCGACGGCCAATTTGTCGGCCGCCTTCCAGGACGCGACGCTGGAAGCCGTGTTGAGGGCGCTGTTCACGCTCACCGATGTTGATCGGCGTCAACGGCTGGCTGGCATGGTCCGCAGTTACATGGCGGGTCCCGGAACGCCCACGATACTGGATGGCTTTTCGCGGTCGGAACACAGCTGGCCATGGGCGCAGCGCGGACGCCGGGCCTTCCAGGGCAATTGGTTCGCTGCCGTCGACGAGATCGTGACGGAACGTAGAGCGCGAAGCACGTCCGATAACCCGGCCGATATGTTGGATTTGCTGCTGGCTGCCCGCGATGCGGATGCTGGCGAGCGGCTGAGCGCTGAGCAAGTGCGCGATCAGTGCGCGACGATGCTGCTCGCAGGTTTCGAGACCACGTCGAGGTTGCTCTTTTGGGCCTGCTACCTGCTATGCCTCGATCAGCCCGAGCAGGACCGCTTGCGCGCCGATATCGCATCGTTTCCGCCAGCGAGAGTGATCGCGATCGATGATCTGCGCCGGTGGCCGTCGGTACGCGAAACGCTGCTGGAAACGTTGCGACTGTATCCGTCTGCCCCGGTGCTGACGCGTGAAGCCATCGCGCCCGACAGTATACTTGGCGTCGACATCCAGCCCGGTGCGCAGATCTTCATCAGTCCATGGGTCATCCATCGGCACCGGAGATACTGGGAGCAGCCGAGCGCGTTCATCCCGACCCGGTTCAAGGACAAGCCTTCGCCGTAGACCTCCGGCACGTTCCTGCCGTTCGGCGCCGGCCCCCGCATTTGCGTCGGTGCCGCCTTCGCCATGGCCGAAGCGGAGATCATGTTGGCGACGCTCCTGTCGCGTTTCAGAATCAGCCTCGCGGACACGAAACCGGTCCTTCCCGTCGGCCGTATAACCACGATGCCAAGCTATGAGCCGCAGTTTCGGCTCGAAGTAGCGTAACCGGAGCAGCGCCCGAAACAGGCTCGGATCTGTCTCCGATTCCACCAATGAGCAGCCGAACTCCAAGAGTGGAGTCTGTCGAGACGCTTGGAACCCAATTGGCTCGAAGGGTGAGCGCCGCGATGTCCGTGACCACGGTGGCTAACTGGGTGGATTCCTGACGTGACCGACCGCAGTGGCCAGCACTCGTTCAGCGGCGGGCCGGCAGCGATACGCTCCCCGTTGAGGTCGACGGTCCCGCACGGCTCGACGCTGGCGACGAGCGTGATGGTCGTGACCCTGTAGAACACCGCCGTCGCCTGCTTCAAAGGACGCAGCGTCGGAGACCGACATCCCGGTCGGGGCTCCGATCGTTCCCGCCCTTTTCCGACCGGGGGAGGTCCGCTAGACTGCACCGACTCCCGCCGTCGGCGGACCCGCTCCGAAGCTGGCCGCAGATGCTATCGTGCGAGAGAGTGCCGGCACCATCGGAAAGCAGGAGGCGGTATGCCCAGGGGGTATTGGATTCCGCATCTCGACGTTCCCGACATGGACAAGTTCCAAGCGTACCGCACCACCGCGGACGCGTGGCACACGACCAATGGCTCCAAGCTGTTGGCACGCGGCGGTCGCCGCGAGGTGATGGAAGGAAAGATGCGCGCACGCAATGTGCTGCGCGAGTACAATTCTTACGCCGTGGCGCTGGCCGCATATTCGTCGCCTGAATACACGCGCGCGCACGCGTTGCGCGAAGGGCACGCGATTTGCGATTTCCTGATCGTGGAGGGCTATGATGGTCCGCAGCCGCCACCGATCGGCGCGCCGCCTGCCCCGGCCCCCCTCAAGGGCTATTGGATCGCGCAAATCGATGTGACCGACGCGGATGGATACGAGCCCTACACAGTCGCCAACCAGACCGCATTCGGGAAGTTCGGTGCGCGCTATCTGGTGCGAGCGGGGCAATACGAGGCGATGGAAGGCCACGCGCGCACCCGCCACGTGGTCGTAGAATTTCCGAGCTACGATGCCGCGCTCGCCTGCTACCGTTCGCCGGAGTACCAGGCGGCGAAGGCATTGCGCGTGGGCAATGCGGATATCGATCTGTTGGTCATCGAAGGCTACAACGGCAAGAACTAGGCGGCATGCCCCCGCCCCCCCCCCGCTTTGGTGCCGGCCGCTCCCGCTGTAACCTGATGGCGTTCGCCAGCGGCACCGACCACGAACCACGAACCACGAACCACGAACGACGGCACGATAGGCTCGAGGCCGACCGCCAGTCGGATGGAAGCCCCGGGTCATGGACGGGCATGGGTACCGCTAGTTCGTGCGGCGCCGAGGCGGTTTCATCTGGCTTCGGCGAGTGTGGGATAATCGATGTAGCCCTTGGCGCCGCCGCTGTGGAACGTGGCCTCGTCGCCCGGCTGGAGGGGCGTGCCGAGTCGAAAGCGCTCGACGAGATCGGGATTGGAGATAAACGGAATGGCGAAGGAGACGAGGTCAGCCTTGCCCGAGGCAATCACGTCCTCCGCCGTCTCCAGCCCATAGCCGCCGTTGACGATCAGCGCGCCGCCGAATGCCCTCCGGAACACTGGCATCAGCGCGGGCACTTTGTCGTCTGGCCTGTGCCGCTCACCGGGCCCTTCTACCAGTGTGATATAGGCGATGCCGCGCTTGCCCAGTTCCTCGGCCGCAGTCCCAAACGTCTCCACCGGATTCGCGTCGAAGATGCCATCGCCCATCGCGTGCGGTGCGAGCTTGATGCCGACGCAATCCTTGCCCATGACGGAGACGACGGCGTCCACCACCTCCAGCATGAAGCGGGCGCGGTTCTGCGCGCTGCCGCCGTATCGATCGGTGCGCTGGTTGGTGCCGCTGCGCAGGAACTGATCGATGAGATAGCAGCTGGCACCATGCACCTCGACGCCGTCCATGCCAGCGCGCTTCACGTTCATCGCGGCCTTGCGGAACTCTTCCACGATGCCGGGAATCTCGTCCGTCTCGATGGCGCGCGGCAGGCCGAAGGGGCAGGGGCCATTTGCCCCGTTGATCGTGCCATTGGCCGCGATCGCGGAAGGCGCGAGCACCGGCGCGCCGCCCGGCATGCGCGTGGGGTCCGCCTTACGGCCGAGGTGATAGATCTGCTGGAAGATGATCCCGCCGGCCGCATGCACGCGCGCCGCCACCTTGGCGAACCCGTCGACATGATTGTCCGCGAAGATCGCCGAAGCGTGCGGCCGGCTCTGGCTCATGATCGAGATGCTCGACGCTTCCGTCACGATAAGGCCCGCGCCGGCGCGTTGCGCATAGTATTGCGCCACCATGTCCGTCGGCGCGCGATTGATATCCGAGCGTGCGCGCGCCATGGACG
Organism: Devosia equisanguinis; assembly: GCA_945903565.1. Classification (GTDB taxonomy): domain Bacteria; phylum Pseudomonadota; class Alphaproteobacteria; order Rhizobiales; family Hyphomicrobiaceae; genus CAMDPA01. Next base: position 7,020 of record CAMDPA010000027.1, read on the forward strand.
CCATGACCACTCGGTTCCGCAGCGTAAAGGCACCGACCTTGACGGGAGAGAGAAGCTTCATTCGAAACACTCGTCGTTCGGGCGCGCGCGGCGCGGATGGCCGAGCTCGCAGGCTGGGTCAGCCCGCCGCCGGCGGTATTGTCGTTCATGGCTGTTCGGCGGCCTGCGCCGGAGACGGTCATCTTGCGCCGGAAAGTAGCAAGCCAAGTCCGCACGTAGTCTAAACAGACGCGTCTCCGTCGAACAAGATGGGCTCTCGTGCGGTTTGGCGGCACAGGGTGGCAGTTGCTCAATGTTCGTTGGCGGCATTCTTTTGGGGTGGAACTGCCGCAGTCTAGCGGACGCCGTCGCGTCGCTCCTGTGCCCTGACCTACCGTCCCGGTGACCATCCTGCGACGGTCGTGGCGGTGAAGCTGCCGATCAACCTGCGATCGTCAGGTGCGTGGGGGGGAGACCTGCCGGTCACTCCGGTCGTTCGCCGCGGTTCCCCTCGGCCCCTCGACCGCACCCGGCGCCAGCGCCAGACCGCCAACAGAACCAATTCCGCCCGCCGCCCGCACCGAGCACGCCCCGCTACGTTGATTTCGATGGGAGAATAGAGGCGAGGTGACGGCCGACAAGTCGCACGGTCTTGGCTGCGCGGATTGGCAGGGGGAGTGCTCAGCGCTCACAGAAAATTAAGCCACTACACGGTTCCCAACACGGTTCGCGCACGTTCCTGCGAACCGCCTAAATTTCGTAACCTCTTGAAATCCTTGGTAGCGAGGGCCGGACTTGAACCGGCGACCTACGGATTATGATTCCGCCGCTCTAACCAACTGAGCTACCCCGCCCCACGTAAGGCATCATGGGTGGCCGCATATAAGGTGCGCGGCGGGCGAGTGTCAAGAAATGCAAACGGGCCAGCCCCGGCCGCGCTCAAATGATCTCATCCTCGTCCATGACAGGCTCGGCGGCGGCGTCGCGGGCGGTGCCTTTGTCGTCGCCCTTTTCCTCGCGCCAGGCGACGTGGAACAGCGCATCGCCCATGTTCACGATCGGCAGCGTGGTCGCGCCGACAATGATGCCGCGGCGGGGCGAGCGCACCGGCGTGTCGTTCTCCTCGTAGGGGTTTGCGATCACGCCGATCGTCTCGCCGTCGGTCACGGTGTCGCCGATGCGTTTGTGCGTGCGCAGCACCCCGCCCTCGGGCGCGCGCACCCACTTGGCGGCGTTGGCGACCAGCGCATGATGCCCGTTCGTATTCGAGTTCGGGCTCAAGCCCGGGCGGCTGTTGTCGGCCCCCTCGGACATGCTGTCGGGCTGCTCGAGCATGCCGATCTTGAGCATCACCCGCGCGATGCCGTCGACGCCCGCCTGGATCGCGAACTCGTCGAAACGCAGCCCTTCGCCGCCTTCGTAAACGAGCACGTCGATGCCCGCCTCGCGCGCCGCCCGCCGCAACGAGCCGGCACGCTCCGGGCTTTCCAGCATCACCTGCGCGCCGAACGCGAGGCCAAGCTCGCGGCTGCGTTCGCTCTTGGCGAGGTCGCAGCGGATTTGCGGCAGGTTCACGCGATGGATCGCCGCCGTATGCAAGTCGATGCCGAGCTGGCAGCGCTTCACCACCTCGGTCAGCAGCAGGTGCGCCAACCGCGCGGCGAGCGAGCCATTGGCCGAGCCGGGAAACGCGCGGTTCAAATCGCGCCGGTCCGGCAGATAGCGCGAGCGGCCGATGAAGCCGTACGCGTTGACCACCGGCACGCACAGCAACGTGCCGCGGATGCTGCCCGGCTGCAGCGTGCGCAACACGCGGCGGATGATCTCCACGCCGTTGAGCTCGTCGCCATGGACGGCCGCGGTAACGAACATCGCCGGCCCCGGCCGCTCGCCGTGCAGCACATGGACGGGCAGCGAAACCGGCGTGTGGTTCGACAGCTTCGAGACGGGAATATCGATCAGCCGCCGCTCGCCAGCCGCAACCGTCTGTCCGCCGATGGTGAAGGGAGTGCGCATCGCCATTGCCCGTCCTTAGCGCCCAGGTGGCGGCGACTTCTCGTCGAACCGGCAGATCTTCGCGATCGGGCAGCGCCAGCATTCGGGTTTGCGCGCCTTGCACAGATAGCGCCCGTGCAGGATCAGCCAGTGGTGCGCGGGCACGCCGAACTCCGGCGGGATCACCGCCATGAGCTGCTTTTCCGTGTCGAGCGGGTTCTTCGATGTGACGAGCCCGATGCGGTTGGCGACACGGAACACGTGCGTATCGACCGCCATCGTCGGCTCGCCGAACGCCACGTTCATCACGACGTTGGCGGTCTTGCGCCCGACGCCCGGCAGCGTCTCCAGCGCATCGCGGTCGCGCGGCACCGTGCTGCCGTACTCCTCGATCAGCTTCTTCGACAGCGCCACCACGTTCTTGGCCTTGTTGCGGAACAGGCCGATCGTCTTGATGTGCTCGGTCACGCCGGCCTCGCCGAGCGCGAGCATCTTCTCCGGCGTGTCCGCGATCTTGAACAGCGCGCGGGTTGCCTTGTTGACGCCGGCGTCGGTCGCTTGCGCCGAGAGCACCACCGCCACCAGCAGCGTGAACACGTTGACGCTTTCGAGTTCGCCCTTGGGCTCCGGCGTGATGCGATGGAAGCACGCGAAGATTTCGGCGATCTCCTCGGTCGACAGCTTCGGCCGCGCGGACTTTTTGGCCTTCGGCTTGGCCGTGGCGGCTTTCGGGTTTTTCACGGCGGCGGTTACGCGGGCGGTCATGCGGCTTTTATCCGGCGAGAGGAGAGGCTACGTTAGATCGCATGAGCCACGATGCCTTGCCAAGTCACGTGCCCGCCGCGCCCAAGCCCTTTCGCGCCGTGCTGACGCCCTATCGCTCGCTCAGCCGGACGGGGTTCCTCATTCTGATGAGCGGCATCGGGCTGGTCAGCTTCGTGGCCGGCATGGTGTTCCTGATGATCGGCGCCTGGCCGGTGCTCGGCTTCTTCGGGCTCGACGTCGCGCTGATCTGGCTGGCGTTCAAGCTCAACTATCGCTCCGGCCGGCAGTACGAAACGATCGAGATCGCCGATGGCCTGATGACGCTGACCCACGTCGACCCCAGCGGCCGCGTCCGCACGACGCAACTCACCGCAACCTGGGTCGACGTGCGGCTGAAACGAACCCCGGACGGCCGAACCGCGCTGGCCCTCGCCTCCCACGGCCACGAGCACCCGTTCGGCCGTTTCCTGACCGACGACGAACGCCGCGAGTTCACGACCATCCTGCGCGACGCCCTGTTGCAGGCGCGTGGCGGCCCCCGGATTTAGAGCGCTGTCCACGTAGGCTGGGTCAAGCACGTGCGCCGCAGTCGCCGGGCCGAGCCCGTCCGGCAGCGATCCGGCGCTCTTGCGCCGCAGTCGCCGGGCCAAGCAAGAACCCCCCGGCGCCGCGAAGCGGAGTCGGTTGGCGCGAGCAAGCAAGAGAGCGGGGCGGCAAGGCCTCAAAAGAATTGGTAGTTGGATGCGGCCTGCGCCGCCCCACTGCATGCAACGGGGGTGGGCCCCCTATACGGATCGCGGTACCACCATTCCTCGGCGCATCCAGACGAGCCGAAGTTGAACGGGATTATCGCCCCGTCCGGCAGTGATCCCCCAGAGGAAGCTGATGTCCCCTGGCGTATCCGGCACACTCCTTTCGCCCACAGGTTCCCAGCTCGAGCCTACGCCCCGGCGTGTGCGGAAGGATTTGAGGAGAATGCGCTACGTTGCGAGGGCGGGGATAACTTCGGCGATAAGAGCGGGCTCGAAGCTGGTGTCGGCCCCAGCTTCTACCGTCCTGCTACGTGGTCGTTTGATGACATCAACGTAGCAGAAGCCGTGATGAACGTGGTCGAAGCCGGACTCGGCCTCAGTCGAGGCGAAGAATGTGGAGCGATGACGTAGCAAGGTCGGGCTGAGCATATTGCGAAGCCCGACAAGTCCCCGCGATGCGTTAACCGTTGCATGTCGGGCATCGTGCCTCTGCCCGACCTACGAATATCGGTGGCGGTCGTCGGCGTTGCGCACGCATCAAAGTATTCGCGGCGATGCCGCGACGGGGACCAGTCCCCGCACCCCAGCCGGAGGGACGCCCTCCGGACCGCCCGTCTTTTTGTGCGTATAAATTGGAAGCCCCCCAATCCCTACCCGCTGCCGTCATCCCGCCGAAGGGCGGGACCCAGTGCACCTGTGAATTTGAGATCGCAAACGAAGGCGCGATGACGCAGCGAGCGCGTCAGTAGACTCGTAGGTTGGGTTAGCAGCGCCGTGTGCTGCGTAACCCAACATGGGAGCCACGACAGCAACGCAGTGGCTCCGACGTTGGGTTCCGCGACGCTCCGCATCGCTAACCCAACCTACAAGGCCGCGCCGTTAATGGTGGCTGCTCACCATTTATCGCCATTTATCGGTGGGGCACCCGTCAGGCTGCCCGTCGTCTTGGGCATAAAAAGGAGGGGGTTTGGGGGAGCCATCCCCCAAGCGGGTGCGGGCGGCAGCCCGCTCGCGTAGCGAATTGGTGCGCAATCAGTCGATAATGGTGGGGCTATTTGCATGATCTCATGTGACGGGAATGAACTTTGCTCCGAAACATCCCTGATGTTCCATTTCCTGCTTTATTGCTCCCGAAACGATCATGGCTACAATCCAACCGGAACTACGAAAAACTTTCGCATCGGCCGCAATGCGTGCCAAATCAAGGCGGAGCTCTGTTACCATCCTATATTGACCGACCTTGTCTGGGCGCCCATCGCTAATCTTCCACTTCATGAATCTCGAAGTTTTCTCATCGAGGCAATCGATTGTTCTGGCTACATTCAATGCCTTGTATCCAAACGCTCCTTCGATTGTTGCGGAAACTAACTGCACGTCCGGACAGGCCAAAGCCGCCATTGCACCAGCAAGGTTCCGACTCATCACTGGAACAGCAAGTCCCGTGAGGCAGAATTCCAGCGCTCTACCTTTGCGAGTCATCTCTAATGGAAAAGTTGAAGCGTTCTCAACTGCAACACCAGAAATGAGATTGGGGGCTCCGTCGATATGTTCTGCGGGCTGGTCGAGGTGCCAACGGTTTGGGATCTCAACGTCATCTATGAGCCTGTAGTATTGCATCGGGCTACCTTGTTATCAGGCGATTTAATTCGCTGAGCGGATTGGTGGCCTCATGAAAATGCAGACATCCCTATTCGCCTCACCCAACCTATCGACCGGTGACCGCACCTTTCGAGGCGAGTTGGGGCATATGCTCCCCCGCCACGCCGAGATACCAGGTCGCGAGTTCCTCGCGCGTGGGGAACCACACGTTCTCGCGCGCCTTCACGTAGGCCAGGAACTCGGCCAGGGCGGCGATGCGGTGGGGTTGGCCGATGACGTGGGGATGCAGGCCGAAGTTCATGATGCGGCCGGTCTTCGCGCCTTCTTTGTGGAGTTGATCGAAGCACGCCTTCAGCATGTCGATGCCGTCGCGTGTCGAGGCGGCGCCGCGCGCGAACATGTTGAAGTCGTTGACGTCGTTCGAATAGGGCACGCACACGATCGGGCCGTTGACGGTGTCGATCAGATAGGGCTGGTCGTCGTTGAGGTAGTCGCAATAGGCGACGATGCCGAACTCTTTCAGGAAAGCCGGCGTGTGCCGTGAGCCGCGGATCGCCGACGACAGCCAGGCTTTCGCCGGGCGCCCCACCACCTTCTCGTAGGTGTCGAGCGTGCGGCGGATGACGGCCTTTTCCTCGTCGGGCTTGCCGGCATAGTACGTGAGCAGATCGTTCTGCGCCCAGTTGTGCGGCACCAGCTCCCAGCCGCGCTCGTTCACCGCGTCGATGATGCGCCGCCGCTCCACCGCGAGCAGGCCGTTGAACGTACACGACGGCGCGACGCCCGCTTCGTCGAACGCCTCCATCAGCCGCCAGATGCCGATGCGCTGGCCATACTCGCGCCAGGTCCAGTTGGCGCTGTCCCACACATCGCCCGGCAGCACGTGCGGAATGGTGGCCGGCCCACCCGGAAACAGCGGCTCCTTCTGCCCGGGCCGCTCCTGCTCCCAATACTCGATGTTGATCGTCAGGATCACCGCGACCCGCGCGCCGCCTGGAAAGCGCAAGGGCTGGCGGTCGGGCAGCGGCACATAAGGATAGGAGGACGGCGGCTTCGTTGTCATGGCGTCGGATCTCGGTTGGTCAAGTGATCGGTGCCCACATTCACAGCACGCGCTCAGCCCTGCAAGGGCCTGCGGCGAGCCTACAACAACGATGATCCCATTCCCAAAATCTGCGCGGCAACCTATATTGCCTCCATGTCCAGCAAATCAAAACCCTCCGGCGCGTCGAAGACGAGCACCATCAAGAGTGGGCGGCTCAGCGAGAGCGGCAGGTTCGTCGTGGTCAAGCAAGCCACCAAGTCCAAGCGCTTCAGCGATGGAGTGCTCAGGGACGCAGTGCGCAAGGTCAACGCGGCGAAGGCCTCGTCCCGCTCGTGACGGACCGCGCCCTCAACGTTTTCATCAATTGCCCGTTCGACACAGACTACAAGCCCTGCTTCGAAGCCTTGATCTTCACCATCATGGCCAGTGGCTATCGTGTCCGCTGTGCTCTGGAAGACAGCAACTCTGGCAACATCCGCTTCGACAAGCTGTGTCGGCTGATCGAGGAGAGCGACAAGTCCATCCACGATCTCTCGCGGGTGGAGCTAAGTCCGAACGGTCTGCCCCGCTTCAACATGCCCTTCGAGTTTGGCTTGTTCCTCGGCGCTGGCCGCTTCGGCGGCAAACGCCATAAGAGCAAAACCGCGCTTGCCATGATTGCCGTACCTTACAAGCTACCGATCTATCTGTCCGATGTCGCCGGCAACGATCCCGCAGCCCATCGTGGCGATCCCATCGAGGTCATCCGTATCGTGAGGGCTTTTCTGCACAGCCGCCCGGACGGCAGCCAGCTACCCGGTGCCGCCAATATTCGCAACACCTACGCACGATTCAAGTCTGATTTGCCGAGCTTGGCGGCGGCTCTCAACATCGCCGAGGACGAGATTGATCCGTTGCGCGACTACCGCGATTACATCGCGCTACTGACGGCGTTCCTGCTTGCCTCTTGACGGTCGGGGCGGGAAAGATGGGGGTGAGTCCGACAGCTCAGCCGGCAAAATGGTCCTCGGCGATCCACCGGCTGACGGCGGTCAGCCGCTCGTCGCCGTGCCAGGGGCCGAGGATCTGCATTCCGACCGGCACGTCCTCGTGCGTGAACAGCGGCAGGTTGATCGCGGGCGCGCCGAGGATCGAGGACGCTTCGTTGAAGATCGCGCTGCCCTGGTCCATGCCGATCGGCCCCGGCCCCGGCGACGACAACGTGATGAAGCCATCGCAGCGCTTGGCCAGTTCTTCGTGCGCGGCACGCAGGTGATCGCGGTCGACGAGCGCGGCGCGATAACTCTCCTGCGAGGTGTTGTCGCCTTCCGACAGTCCCGCGAGCAGCCGCGGTGGCAGCTTGGTCTTGTCGTAGTCCCGATACTGAAACAGCGGCCAGCGCATTTCGAAGCGGTAAAGCGCGGCCCACAACTGCGGCGTCGTCGCGAGCAGTTTTTCGTAGGCCTCGATGCCCGGATCGTCATGCCGCGAATAGACCTCGACGCCATCGGCCTGAAGCGCCTTCACCCGCGCTTCGAACAGCGCTTTCACCGGCTCCGGCGTCACCGGCCATCCCGCCATATCGAGCCGGATGAGGCGCGCGGGCTTTAACGGCTTCGGCGGCGCGTCGCCACCATAAAGGCCGGGGAATCCCGGATCGCCGCCCGCGTGCCGGGCCGCATAGCGCGCCGCGATCCACATGTCCGACAGCGAGCCGGCCAACGTGCCCAGGTGATCCATGCTGTGCGCCGCCGAGTAGACGCCCTGCCGGTTGATCGCGCCGAACGTGGCTTTCAAGGCGTAGGTGCCGCAGAAACTCGCGGGCCGGATGGTCGAGCCGCGTGCGTGCGTGCCGAACGACAACGGCACCATGCGCGAAGCAACCGACGCCGCCGATCCGCTCGACGAGCCGCCCGGCGTGCGCCTGGTGTCGAAGGGGTTGCGCGTTATCGAAGGATCGCCGCCCCCCAGGCACACCGTGACGTTCTTGCCGACGGGAACCGCGCCGCCCTTCTTCATCGCGTACACGACCGCCGCATCGCGGATCGGCCGGTTGCCGCGAAACAGGTCCGAGCCGTATTCGGTCGGCATATCGCACGTCTCGATCAGGTCCTTGATGCCGATCGGCATGCCATCGACCGGCGACAGCGGCGTGCCGGCCTTGTAGCGCGCGCTCGACTCGTCGGCGCGTTTGCGGGCGGAATCGACATCGAGCCAGGCCCACGCCTTGATCGGCCCATCGATCGCCGCGATCTGCTCCGCACACCGCTCGAGAAACGCGCGCGGCGTATCGCTGCCGTCGCGGAACTTCGCGACCAGATCATGGAACGTGAGCATGCGATGTGTGCGGGCGTCGTAGCGGCCTGCGGGGGACTGGCTCTCGGCCATGCGTTGGCTCCGTATTGCATTTGAAATGTCGTTTCAGATGGTAGACTGTAGTTGAAGACTTCCCGTCTGAGGAGAGCGGTTCGCCGCATGCGATCCCACCTGCAGGGGCCGGGTCTGCGCGCGCCGGATCAGGGCGTGGTGGCGAGGCGCTCGATATTTCGATTTATTCCCATTCTGGCATACTCAATTGATTGGTGTATGGGGGCGACATGCTTGGAGAGACGACGGATCAACGATCCGCGGACACGCCGGTGGGCGTGATGCCGCCGCTTGGCGCATCACCAGACGCATCTGGAACCGGGCCCGGCGTTTCCCCGCCAGGACAGGCGGCGGACGCGGGCATCCGTTTCAACGGCAAGTCCTGCTTCGTGATCATGCCGTACGGCCGCATCGGTCAGGCACATGAAGATGGCACGGACGATCGCGTGCACTTCGACCACGTCTACGCTCTGATCGAGGAAGCCATCACGGAGCTTGGTCTGAGACCGTTGCGCTCGGACAAGGAACGCCACTCGGCCCCGATCCATAGCAAGATGATCTCCGACATCCTCGATGCGGATCTGGCGATTGTCGACATATCCGGCGCGAATCCGAACGTGTTCTATGAACTCGGCATCCGCCACACGGCCCGCCCCAGTGGCACCATTCTGATCGGCGATGAGAAGGCGCGCCCGCCGTTCAACATCGCCGGCGTTCGCGTGATCCACTACGATCTTGCCCAGCACCAGAAATCCAAGCAGGCCCTGAAGGACGCGATCATCGCCAATCTCGGCTCGCGCGTGAACGACAGCCTGGTGCACGCCCTGGTCCCCGGGCTCAATTTTTCGCGGCGCCCGGTTCCGCTGAAGGATCGCAAAAAGCGCTTTGCGCCATTGAAGGGGCGGGACGAGAAGGGGCGTCCATACGCGTTCAAGATCGGCATCATCACGGGCGATATCGTCGACGTCGACATGGTCGATGTCTGGGTCAATCCTGAAAGCACCCGGATGGAGATGGCGCGTATCTATGATGACGCGGTGTCCGCTTTCATTCGCTATCACGGTGCGAAGAAGGATGCGCTGGGCAACGTCAAGGCCGACATCATCTACGACGAGCTGCGCAACCATTTCCCGCGGAACACCGCGATTGTGGAGGCTGGCAACGTCATCGTGACGGGACCCGGCGAGTTGCGCGGGCAGCAGAACGTTCGGTGCGTCTTTCACGTTGCCGCGCAGCACGGCGAGCCCTGCAGCGGTTACCAGACCATCCAGTCATACCCCGCGTGCATCACGAACGCGCTGGAGATGATGGACAAGCTCAATTCACCCTGGCGGCGCCCGTGGAGAATGGTCTTTCCGTTACGTTCGATCATCTTCCCGCTGATGGGCACGCGAAACCGTCAGCGCGATGCCTACGACGTCACCGAGAATTTGGTGAGAACGGCGCGCAACTATCTGAAGCTGTGGCCGCGCACGAGAATCGAGAAGGTATATTTTCTCGCGTATACGCAGCGCGATCTGGAGTTGCTCGAGGCCGCATTCGCCCGGCTCGATCTCGAGTTCGAGCCCGCACCGGCTGAGCCAACATGATGACGGCCGATCTGTTTTGAGACGATCTGCCGTAAGGCCGCTTGTGCAAGGTCGGGCTTGCGATATGCTGCCTGGAAACAAACGACAGCGCCGCACAATGCGCCGCGCGTCGCACCGGGGATATCGAAACGAACGCAACTGGGAGGAACGCGCATGTTTGCTGTCGACCGCAGAACGTTGCTGGCTGGTGCTGGCGCCGGTGCCTTGACGGCAGGGCTCGGCCGCACCGCCGCATTTGCCCAGGCGAAAGAGCTGCTGCTCGGCATTCCCGTCGAGACCTCCAACAGTTTGCCGTTCATGGTCGCCGCCGCCGCCGGCTACTTCAAGGAGGAGGGCTTGCCCGGCGCGCGCGTGACGATGCCGTCCTCCGGCACCAACGTGCGGCAGATGCTGGCGGCGGGCCAGATGCCCTACGCGATGGGCGACCCCGTCCATCCGCTCGCGGTCACCGGCGCGGGCAAGGCGTGCAAGATCCTGATGTCGGTCGACACGCGCGCCTCGATCGCGATGATCGTGCGGCAAGACCTGTTCGACAAGGGCATCAAGACGCCCGAGGCCCTCGCGGCCTTGAAGAAGGCGGATGGCTCCAAGCCGGGGATCGGCGTGACGCGCGTCGGCGCGCAGACCTGGCTCTACGGCGACCAGATCATGCGGGCGACCGGCAAGATCGACGACGTCAACTTCGTCAACGTCGGCGAAGGCGCCAACATGCTCGGCGCCTTCAAGACCGGCCGCGTCGACGCGATCATGGCGAACTCGCTGATCTATTTCGCGACCCAGGACGAAAAGCTCGGCACGCCGATCTTCAACGCGGTGGACGAGCCGACCTGGCTCAAGTTCTTCGGCTCGACATTCCCCGGCCAGGTCTGCTTCGCCATGGCCGACCAGATCGCGGCGGATCCCGCCTTGACGCAGGGCTTCGTCAACGCGGTCTACCGCGCGCTGCAGCACATCAACAAGACATCGTCGGCCGATCTCGTGAAGCTCGTGCAGCCGCAGTTCATGGGCAACTTCAAGCCGGACGTCGCGGCCCGCGAGATCGACTACCTGAAGCCGATCTACAGCTACACCGGCGACGTGACCGAGGCGCAATTCACCAACGGCGGCAAGGTCTGGTTCAGCGAAGGCACCAAGGTCAAGCCGCAGCCCTACAAGGACATGGTCGACCTGAGCTTCCTGGCGAAGGCGAAAGCGAAGTTTGGTTGAGGCGGGGCGCCGCACATTCGTCGAGGGGAGATGCCGATGGCGCTGTCTATGAACCGCCGCGCTGCGCTGGCCGGCGCGGGCGGAAGTCTGATCTGGTCGTTCTCATGGGATCGCGGCCACGCCCAAACCAAGGAGCGCGAGCTGCTGGTCGGCATTCCCGTCGAGACCAACAACAGCCTGCCAGTGATGCTGGCGGCGGCCGCTGGTTACTTCAAGGCTGAAGGCATCAATGCCCGCGTTTCCACCGGCGCCTCCGGCACCAATGCGCGCCAGCAAATTGCTTCGGGCGATATGCTGTATACCCAAGGCGACCCGCTGCATCCGCTTGCACTGAGCGGTGCGGGCCGGCCTGCCCGCATGCTGATGGGCGTCGACACGCGCGCCTCGGTCGCGATGATGGTGCATAAGGATCTATGGGCACAGGGCATTCGCACCGTCGAGGATGTCGGTCGCTACAAGGGCCCCGGCGGCGCCAAGCCGAAGATCGGCATCACCCGCGTGGGCGCGCAGACTTGGCTCTATGCGCTGGCTCTGCTGCAGCGTGTGGGGCTGGAGGACAACGCCAACTACATCTCGCTCGGCTCCGTCTCCAATCTGGTCGCGGCTTTCAAGACCGGTCAGGTCGACGTGGTGATGGCCAATTCGCTGCTCTATTTCACGATCATCGACGAGAAGCTCGGCGAACCCGCCTTCAACGCGACCGATACGGACCATTGGAACAAGTTCTTCGGCAGCAACTTCGCGGGCCAGGTGATGTTCGCGCTGGAGAGCCAGATCAAGGCCGATCCAGCGCTGGCGCAGAGCGTGGTCAATGCGATCTACCGCGCCATGCAGCACATCAAGAAGACCTCGGCCAAGGAGATTACGGAGTTGGTTCAGCCCGTGTTCCTGCCCAACTTCAAACCGGACGTCGCCGCCCGCGAGGTCGAGTTCTTGAAGCCGATTTTTGATTACGACTGTGCCATCACCGAGCTCCAATACAACAACGGCGGCAAGCTGTGGTTCAGCGAAGGAACAAAGGTCAAGGCGCAGCCCTACAAGGATATGGTCGACTTGAGCTTCCTGGAAAAAGCCAAGGCCCGGTTTGGATGAAACAAGTTTGGATGAACCGGGTTTGGTTGACCATGAGGCGCCATTGATGTCGTCCGCAGCAGAGCCGAAGCCGTCGCTGGCTGCATCGGTGCCAGAATCCGTGCCAGAGCGGCGGCGTATTGAAGTGCGCGCGCTGTCCAAGACGTTCGGCAAGCCCGGCGCCAATACGGCTGGGCAAGTGCCGGCCGTCGACCGCGTGTCGTTCGACTTGCGGCAGGGCGAGTTCGTCGCCCTGCTCGGCCCGTCGGGCTGCGGCAAGAGCACGATCCTCAACATGATCGCCGGGCTCATTCCCCACTCGGGCGGTGAGATCCGCGTCGACGGCGAGGTGGTCGAGGCCGGCAAGGTCAAGCCGCAGGTCGGCTACGTGTTCCAGCGCGATACAGTGTTCGCGTGGCGCACGGTCGCCCGCAACATCGGCTACGGCCTCGAGATCAAGGGTGTGCCCAAGGCGGAGCGGGAGGCGCGCGTCGCCCACATGATCGGCCAGGCCCGCCTGAAAGGTTTCGAGAACGCGTTTCCGCTGACGCTCTCGGGTGGCATGCGCCAACGCGTCTCTTTGATGCGAACACTCATCATGGAGCCGCAGATCCTGCTGATGGACGAGCCGTTCGGCGCGCTCGACACCCACACCAAACTGGAAATGCATCAGATCCTGCTCGAGCTATGGGAGCGCGAACGCCAGACCGTGATCTTCGTCACCCACGATCTGTCGGAGGCGCTGACACTGGCCGATCGCATCATTCTGCTCTCCGCGCGCCCCGGCCGCATCAAGCAGGATTTCGCCATCCCGTTTCCCCGCCCCCGCGATGCGATCAAGCTGCGCGAGACCGCCGAATATGGCGCGATGTTCGCGAAGGTCTGGCATTCGCTCGGCGAGGAGTTTGCTGCGACCAAGGCGGAGTGAGGGGCTTGCAATTATAGTGATCTTATGAACCTTATCATTTCTTCGATAAGATTGATAAGATGGTCCAAGGTTTGTATAAATGGACGAGCACGACAACCCGTTCGCACCGGGCGCAGGCACACCACCGCCCGAGCTTGCCGGGCGCGACGAAATCCTGGCCGATGCCAGAACGACGATCCGTCGGGTTCAGGCCGGCCGGGCCTTCAAGAGCTTCATTTTCATCGGTTTACGTGGTGTCGGCAAGACGGTGCTCCTGAATAAGGTTCAGAGCATCGCGGAGGAGCTGGGGTGCAAGTCGGTTCACGTAGAGGCCCACGACGGCAAGAAGTTACCGGAGCTTCTCGCGCCTCCATTGCGTGCGATCTTGCTGGATCTGGATCGGCTTGGAAAGGCGACGGATGTCACCAAGAGAGGGTTGCGCGTTCTGCGCAGTTTTCTGGGTAGCCTCAAGGTCAAGTACGAGGGCGTTGAGCTCGGCATCGATCCAGAAGCCGGAACCGCCGATAGCGGTGACCTCGAGGCCGATCTGACCGAGTTGCTCGTTGCCCTTGGTAACGCCGCCCGAGCGCGCGAAAAGGCCATCGTCATCACGATCGACGAGCTGCAGTATCTCAGCGAAATCGAGCTGAGCGCACTCATCATGGCGCTGCACCGAATCTCCCAGAAATCTCTACCGGTTCTGCTCGTGGGAGCTGGCTTGCCTCAGATCGTCGGTCAAATGGGAGAGAGCAAGTCATACGCCGAGCGCTTGTTCGATTTCCCGGTTACCGGGCCATTATCAAAGAAGGATGCTACCGCTGCCTTGCGCGGTCCCATCGAGAAGGAAGGCGCAAGAATTGAAGGTGCAGCTATCGACGAAATTCTTCGCGTCACGGAAGGATATCCTTACTTCCTTCAGGAGTGGGGATATCAATCCTGGAACATGACGCTGAAGTCCCCAATCAGTGCGGCGGACGTCAAGGCTGCAAGCGTGGTCGCAACGAAACGCCTGGATGGTGGGTTTTTTCGAGTCCGGTTCGACCGATTGACACCTCGTGAGAAAGACTATCTCAGAGCAATGGCGGAGCTGGGCCCCGGGCCTCATCGCTCCGGCGACATCGCGGAAATTCTTGGCGTAAAGGTCGAAAGCGTTGCGCCACTGCGCAGTGGGTTGATTCGTAAGGGTATGGTGTACAGCCCACAACATGGCGACACAGCTTTCACCGTGCCGCTGTTTGATCACTACATGAAGCGTGTGATGCCGAAGTTGCCGAAGCCGCGTACCAAAAAGTAGCGAACGTGTTTCCTGGAGCATTTTCCGGTTAAGTGGACACCGGCAAACCGCAGAAAATGCGACAAACAAAGGGCTAGAGTCTGATCGACTGAGGTGGAGCCGCGCAGCGGTAAAACCGAAGTCGTGAATCAGACTCTAAAGCGAAGAGAGCGCTTTCTTCTGATTGAAATCGAGTGGAAAGCGCTCGGGTGCGGCCATCCGACAGGGCCAATGAACAAGATGGACCATCAGGTGTCGAAAGTGGGCTGGGCAATGTCGACCAACGCAATCGTCCACATCGGCCGCTGGGGTCTGCTGGCGCTGATGCTCACCACGTGGCAGTGGGGCTGGGACCTGAAGCCCATCCTCGCCAAGATCTCGCTTGGCTGGCTGGTGCCGACGGTGCTCGATCCCTATTTCGTGTCGAAACCGACGCTGATCTGGAGCCGGTTTCTCGAGCTTGGCTGCATCGCGCTGCCGAAAGGCAGCTGGGCGTGGAGCGATCCACACGGCTTCCTCGCCTGTGTGAATTCCCCCAAAGGCAGCCTGTGGGCGCACACCCTCGCCACGCTGCGCAATACGTTCTGGGGGTTCCTGGTCGGCGTCACCAGCGGTGTGGCCGTTGGCCTGATGCTGGGGCGTTCGGAAACGCTGGCGAAGATCTTCGAGCCCTACATCGTCGCGTTCAACTCGCTGCCGCGCGTGGCGCTGGTGCCGCTGATCATCATCATGTTCGGGCTCGGCGATGTCTCGAAGGTCGTCACCGCGCTGACGCTGGTGTTCTTCGTGGTGTTCTTCAACACGTTCGAGGGCACCCGCTCGGTCGACCGCGACCTCGTCAACGCCGCGCGCTTTCTCGGCGCCAGCGACTGGCAGGTGACGTGGACGGTGTACGTGCCGTCCGCGCTCGCCTGGGTGTTCGCCTCGCTGTCACCGGCGATTTCGTTCGCGCTGATCGGCGTGATCGTCGGCGAGTTCATCGGTTC
Source organism: Devosia equisanguinis (assembly GCA_945903565.1). Classification (GTDB taxonomy): domain Bacteria; phylum Pseudomonadota; class Alphaproteobacteria; order Rhizobiales; family Hyphomicrobiaceae; genus CAMDPA01. The sequence goes on from CAMDPA010000027.1 coordinate 22,533, forward strand.
CGAGCGCGGGCTCGGCAAGATCATCATCGAGGCGGAGGCGCAATTGCAGATCGCCGACATGATGGTGGCGCTGGTCGTGCTGATGGTGATCGGCGTGTCGCTGGTGCTGGTGTTCCGCACGATCGAGCGGCGCCTGCTGCGCTGGCAACGCCACCACGCCGAGCGCGGGTAGCCGCAACAACAAGTAAATCGAACTCGGGTGTTGTTGATCGAAACCTCATACCATCCACGGCGTCATCCCCGCCTTCGCGGCCATGAGTGCGTCCGTGATGTTGCAGTGTCAGGCTGGTGGAAGTCCAGCCCATAGGAGGTCACGACCTGTGTAGCTGAAGGTAACTGCGTCGCCGTTAGGCGGGGTGGGGAGCAACCGGAGGCGAAGGAACAGCCCG
>CAMDPA010000028.1 GCA_945903565.1 Devosia equisanguinis
GCGAACCTATGAGAAAGGCATCAAGGTCAGCAAAGCCGAGTTGGCGGCGGTCAAGCTTGTCGGCGATGACTTCCATCCCGAATGGAACTATACAATCAGCCCACGCAGACCGGGGAACTCGTAGCCGTTATTCTGCGATCTGTCCTAAGGCCTGCAAGAGCAAGGGCTGATCTCAGCTCGCGCTTCAAGCGTTTGCGGGCTGGAGCCGGGTCGGTTCCGGCCCGTTTTTCAACGTAGCGCCTGAGTCGGTAAGACGCGCTTCAACATTTCCAAGCGCATGCGCTTGTCAGGTCTGGCGGCCGATGCCGAACCCCAATGTAGAGAAGCTTTCGATTGCTGGTAGTGCATGCGTTTCCGCGGCGGCGCTATTGGGGCTCTGGATGTTGCTGGCCGATGCGCCTGTTGCGCAGACTAATCTTCCAGCGGACCAGACCGGCAAACCCGTTGAGGCTTCACCTGTCGTGGTTGGTGCCAAGCCAGCTGCGGCTGCCTCAATTCCGAGTATACCGCAAGCTGCTGCTCCCGGCCTACCACAGGCGGCGCCTGCAGCGGTTACCGCACTAGGCCCTGGCGAAGCAATCGTTCCGCGCTTGCGGCGCGTTCATCCGGGCAAGGCGGCACAGGAAGCCAAGGATAAGGCACGGCTTGGCAAGGATGCTGGCGGCAAGGCCAAGACCTTACCAGCCAAGGCAAAGTCGAGGCAGGTCGCGACGCAGAAATAGGCAAGTGCTGGCTCGGCCTGTTCAGCTTCAGCTATAGAATACGCGCTGGACCGTCCAGAACAGGCCGGTTAGGGCGATCAGTGCGGATGCTGGAATTACGATCCGGCTGCGGTACCAGGTTTCGCGGCCGAACCACATCGTCGTTGCGAGATAGGCCAGTGCGATCACGGCGAGCTGTCCAAACTCGACGCCGACGTTGAAGCCGATCAATCCGGTTGCATAGCTGTCGCGGGGCAAGTTCAGCTCTTGCAGAATGCCGGCAAAGCCTAGTCCGTGCAGCAGGCCAAACCCGAACACTACGAACGGCCGCCACCGATTGAGCTTAGATGTCATGATGTTTTCTGCGGCCACGTAGACGATCGACAGTGCAATCAGCGGCTCGACGATCGAGGGGGAGATCTGCACGATGCCATAGAGGCCGAGCGCCAGTGTTATCGAGTGCGCGATCGTGAACGCGGTCACTTGCACCAGCAATGGCCGCACCTGCGTGGAAAGAAAAAACAGTCCGAGCACGAACAGGATGTGGTCGAGCCCTTCGGGCACGATGTGGACGAAACCGAGCTTCACGTACTCAAGGAACAGACTGAGTTTGCTCTTGGGTGCCGCCCCCGTCAGCGGCACCGGCTCGCTAATGGCGCCGTCCTTGAGCCAACTCGTCACCATTTCGTCGGTGCCCGCCTGCTTTACGCGCAGGACGCTGGAGCCGAAGGCGGCGCCGTATTGCCAGCGAAACGTCTTGGCGCCTGGCGGCACATCGCCCGAAGGCCTTACAGTGGAGATGCGCGCTTGGGTGGGGTTGCCCATCTCGGGCACTTCAATTCCTGTCACCAACGCAGAGACGCGGACACCGTCCAGATCGATGCGGATGCCGTCGAGCCAGCGTGCCGAAAAGGCGGCAAACCGGTTGCGCAGCTCGTCAGGCGGCATGGCGCGAAGCTGATTGTATTGCGCCGCGGAGGGTGCATGGTCGGTGTCGCTATGCTCGGGTCCAATGCCGGCCAGCAGTGCTTCCAGATTGGTGGAAATGGCAATGTCGAAGCGTTTGGCTTGCTCGAATGTGGCGGTCACTATCGCTGGACGTACCTCGTGTGCGATGGCAGCGGAGACCGTGGCCGAGAGCGCGAGTACGGCGAGGCACACAATGCGAAGGCAAGCCAGGCTACTCAACAACATAGGTCGCTATCCTTGCTGGGCTGTCTGAGGCGACCGCGATTCCCACCAATGCCGGCGATCTTGAGACCGAGCCAGACAACCGATTATCATGTTTAGGTATCAAGTTTGGGAAGCACTGCCGCATTTGCTCCGATCACTGTGATTGCCAAACCACGAAAGCACGGACATGTGGACGTTTCCATGCAGGATAATCGCGGCGGCTTGTACTGTTGGCATAGCGCTGTTCGTGGCGACTTTTCCGACGCAGGCGCATGAGTTCTGGCTGGAGCCGGTGGTGCTTACTCCGAAGGTGGGCGCGAGCGTGCCGATCGTGCATCGGATAGGGCAGAATTTCGAGGGTGACTCCTACCCCTATGTGCGCGCGTGGTTCCGGCGCTTTGTGCATATCGATGCGCGCGGCGAGCGGCCGATCAAAGGTGTGGAGGGCGATGATCCCGCGGCCGAGGTTCGGTTCGCGACGCGGGGCCTTTCGATCCTCGTCTATCACAGCAATTCGGACGAGGCTGTTTTCGAGACGATGGAGAAGTTTCGTGCGTATCTGGCGGACGAGGGGTTGGAGCGCTTTGCGAAAGCACACACCGATCTTGGCAAACCGCTCTCGGGAATACGCGAACGTTACGTGCGCTGCGCCAAGGCGCTGGTGAGCGTCGGTGGAGGGGGAGGGAGCGATCGCGCCGTGGGGTTGCCACTGGAGCTGATCGCAGAGCGCAATCCTTACGAGCTGGGCGTAGACAATTTGCTGCCTGTTCGGTTGCTGCACGACGGCAAGCCGCTCGAAGGGGCGACGATCAAGGTTTTCAATGAGAAGGATCGCAAGACGCACCGGCGGTTCATCACCGATGCGGAAGGGCGCGCGATGGTCGAGTTGCCGGTGAAGGACCGCTATCTCTTGGGTGCGGTCCAGATGCTCGTCCCGACTGCGTCCGAGCAAAAGAAGGCGGATTGGACGAGCTTGTGGGCGTCGCTGACGTTCGCGCGGCCGTGAGCTGTGGATGCTAGGCGCCGTCGTCCGCCTTCATGACGGAGATGTCCGGCGCATCCTCGTTCTTCATGCCTTGGACGTGATAGCCGGCATCGACGTGGTGGATCTCGCCGGTGACGCCGCGACCGAGATCCGACAGCAGATAGAGGCCGGATGCGCCGACTTCTTCGATTGTCACCGTGCGGCGCAGTGCCGAATTATACTCGTTCCACTTGAGGATATAGCGGAAGTCCGCGATGCCCGAGGCTGCGAGCGTCTTGATCGGGCCGGCCGAGATCGCGTTGACGCGGATGCCGCCCTTGCCGAGATCGGCGGCGAGATAGCGCACGCTGGCTTCCAACGCGGCCTTGGCCACGCCCATCACATTGTAGTGGGGCATGACCTTTTCGGCACCGTAGTAGGTGAGCGTGAGGATCGAGCCGCCACCCTTCATGAGGGGTTCCGCTCGCTTCGCCAGCGCAGTCAGCGAGTAGCAGGAGATCAGCATCGTCTGCGTGAAGTTCTTCTCGGTCGTATCGACGTAACGGCCGTCGAGTTCGGCCTTGTCGGAGAAGGCGATGGCGTGGACCAGGAAGTCGAGCTGGCCCCATTCGCGCTGCAGGGTGGCGAACACGGCGTCCATCGAGGCGGGATCGTTCACGTCGCAGGGGAGGACGTGCTTGGAGCCGAGCTCGTTGGCTAGCGGAACCACGCGCTTCTTAAGTGCATCACCTTGATACGTCAGCGCTATTTCGGCGCCATGCGCGGCTGCCGCCTTGGCGATGCCCCAGGCGATCGAGCGGTTGTTGGCGACGCCCATGACGAGCCCGCGCTTGCCAACCATCAAAGTCCCTTGCGAGACGCCCGCGCTAGCCTCAGGTCCGCTCATCGACACTGGTCCCCTAGATTCCGAAAAATGTTCACGCGGCATCCTACACCATCGCGCTGGGCGGTCCAGTCCGGCACCGCAAATGCCCGTGAAATGCGGCATTGCGCGCATCGCGACGCGCTTCGCGTCTGGCGAATGCTGGTTGCGGGCGGCATGGCGCACGGTTCATAACGCTCAAGTAGCACTGCATGAGGTCCGCGCATGAAGAAGCGCCTACTTGTTACTCGCCGTCTGCCGGATGAAATTCATGCGCGCGTCGCACGCGACTATGAGGCCGTGCTCAACCCCGAGGACCGGCTCTATTCGACCGATGATCTCGTGCGCTTGTCGGCCGACTTCGATGCTTTTCTGGTTTGCCTCACGGATAAGTTGCCGCGCGGCGCGATCGAGCAGCTCGCGCCACGGTTGAAAGTGATCTCGACTTTTTCGGTCGGATACGAGCATGTGGATGCGGCGGCTGCGAGGGCCAAGGGGATTGCCGTCGGCAACGCGCCCAACGGCGTTACGATCGCGACCGCCGAGATTGCGATGCTGCTGATGCTCGGGGCGACGCGGCGGGCGCCGGAAGGCGAGCGCATGATCGCGCAGGGGCAATGGACCGGCTGGACGCCGATGCAGCTGCTTGGCCGCCGGCTCGACGGCAAGCGGCTGGGCATTCTCGGGCTGGGCAAGATCGGCCAGGCCGTGGCCAAGCGGGCGCGGGCATTCGATATGCTGATCCACTACCACAGCCGCAGCCGCCGGCCGCCGGGGGAGGAGCAGGGGGCGGTGTATCATCCCACATTGGAAGGGATGCTCGCGGCTTCCGACGTGCTGTCGATTCACGCGCCTTCGACGCCGGAAACGCGGCACATCATTAATGCGCGCAACCTGGCGTTGCTGCCGCGCGGGGCGTTGGTGATCAATACCGCGCGGGGGGATCTGGTGGCGGACGAGGATCTGATTGCGGCGCTCAAGTCGGGCCAGGTCGGGTATGCGGGGCTGGATGTGTTCGAAGGGGAGCCTAAACACCACCCCGGCTACCTCGGACTCGACACTGTTTTTCTGCTCCCCCACATGGGCACTTCCGCGATCGAGGCCCGAATCGACATGGGAGAAGAGGCACTCGACAATGTAGACGCGTATTTCGCGGGAAGACCGCTGCCGCACGGGGTTAACTGAGTTCAGCTTTCGATGTCGAAGCGCACGCCTTGGGCGAGCGGCAGCGTGGTGCCGTAGTTGATCGTGTTGGTCGCGCGCCGCATGTAGGCCTGCCAGGCATCGGAGCCGGATTCGCGGCCGCCGCTGGTCTCCTTTTCGCCGCCGAATGCGCCGCCGATCTCCGCACCTGACGGGCCGATGTTCACGTTGACGATGCCGCAATCGGAACCTGCCGCCGACATGAAGCGCTCGGCCTCGCCGAGGTCGCGGGTGAAGATCGAGGAGGCGAGGCCCTGCGGCACGTCGTTGTGCAGCGCGATGGCTTCGGCCATGTCGCGATAGCGCATGACGTAGAGGATCGGCGCGAAGGTCTCAGTGCGCACAATCGGCGGTGGGCCCGAGCGCTCGACGAAGTCGAGATCCGCTAGGGCTGGCGTTACGTAGAACGCGTCCGGCCAGCGATCGGCGTGCATGCGATGGCCGCCGGTAACGCGCGCGCCGGCTGCTCGTGCGGCTGCCAATGCGGTCTGCATGTGTTGGTACGCGTCGCCGTCGATCAAGGGACCGACCAGCACAGTGTCGTCACGGGGGTCGCCAACCGGGGCCGAGGCGTAGACCCTGTGCAGGCGGGCGACGAGTGGGCCGGCGACGTCGGCGTGGACGATCAAGCGCCGCAGCGAGGTGCAGCGCTGGCCGGCGGTACCGATGGCGGAAAATGCAATGGCGCGCACCGCGAGGTCGAGATTAGCGCTCGGAGCGACGATCGCCGCGTTGTTGCCGCCGAGTTCGAGCAGGGCGCGGCCGAACCGCTTTGCGAGCCGTTGACCGACCGCGCGACCCATTGCGGTCGAGCCGGTGGCGGAGACGAGCGGCACGCGTGGGTCATCGACGAGTGCCTCGCCGACATCGCGGCCGCCGATGAGCAGCGCGGCGAGGCCGTCGGGTGCGCCGCCGAAACGCTTGGCGGCGTCCTTGAACAGGGCGTGGGTGGCGACCGCCGTGAGCGGTGTCTTCTCCGACGGCTTCCAGATCACGGGATTGCCGCAGACGAGCGCAATGGCAGCGTTCCAGGCCCATACCGCGACCGGAAAGTTGAAGGCGGTGATGATGCCGGTGGGACCCAGGGGGTGCCAGGTCTCCATCATGCGATGGTCGGGCCGTTCGGTCGTGATGGTGCGCCCGTAAAGCTGGCGCGAGAGGCCGACCGCGAAGTCGCAGATGTCGATCATTTCCTGAACTTCGCCGAGGCCTTCGGACAGGATTTTTCCGGTCTCAAGAGTAACGAGGCGCCCGAGGTCGGCCTTGTGCTGCCGTAGCGTCTCGCCCAGCAAGCGCACCAGCTCGCCGCGGCGTGGCGCGGGCACCTTGCGCCATTGCTCGAACGCGGCGGCCGATCGGGCGACGACATCGGAAACGGCCGCGACCGGGGTTGCCGGGATCTGCGCCATCGTCTCGCCTGATATGGGCGTGCGCGCGGTCAGGCTTGGTTGCGAGCTGGCGATTTCCGCACCGAGCCTGCCGAGCAGCGCTGCTGTCTCCTTCGCGATCGTTGGCGGGGAGGTGGTGCGTTCCAGTTTCGGCTTGGGCATCGGCCGATCCTTATCTCGGCACAGCGCGACGCGATGCATCTGGCCGCAGATCTGTTTGGCCGAGGGGCGTGCGTGGGCTGCGGTGGTGGTGAGTGGACGGTGTTCGTTGCGACAGGATGGCGCATCTTGGGCGGATGTGCTACAGTCTGTGAAAACGACAATCGCATCAATGACACAAATGCGAGGTATTTCAATTGGGAGAAGGTGTCGCCGTCAGTGTTTCATGCGTGATCTCACGAACGAGTGTCACGCGGATTTCTGAACCGGCCGCACCGACGTCTTAGGTCGCTCGTGTTCTGATTGTTCTAAATCTCGCGCGGTGGGCACCGCGGTTAGAGGCGAGACGAGGAGCCAGGACGTTAGCGGGGTACGAGTAGCTGGGAGGCCACCAATGCTGTGCAAGCGTTGCCCTCATACGGGCGTCGTCAACTTTTTTACGAAAACGGATCCCTTTGTTGCGATCGGCTTGATCGTCGAGGCGGGCCGCAAACGGGACGAATATCACTGGCGCGTGTACGACGCGGCGCGAACGATCTCGGGCATCGCGGCAGACATGGCGGAGGCCGAGCGGCGCCTCAAGAGCCAGCTTCGCCTGAGCGACCCTAGGTTGTCCTGAGCCTCACGCGGGCGCAATTTCACGCGGGCGCAATACCGAGCGCGGCGCGTACCGGCGCGAAGCTGCGGCGATGTTCGCCGCACGGGCCAAGTTCGTCGAGTGCGGCTTTGTGCTGTGACGTCCCGTAGCCCTTGTGGCGCTCGAAGCCGTAGCCAGGATGGCGCTGGGCGAGCTCGTGCATGATCCGATCGCGCGTCACCTTGGCGATGATCGAGGCGGCCGCGATCGACAGGCAAAGTGCGTCGCCGCCAATGATCGTGCGGGCGGGGCATGAGAGTTGCGGGAGCTGATTGCCGTCGATGATGGCCAGTCCTGGCGCAGTGTCGAGGCGGGCCACGGCGTCCGACATCGCCCACAGCGTGGCTCGCAAGATATTGATGCGGTCGATTCGGTCTACATTTGCGATGCCAATGCCGATCTTTGCGCCACTAGTGGTGATAGCGGCGTAAAGCGCTTCGCGCTTGGCGCTGTTGAGGGCTTTGGAATCGTCGAGCCCTGGCGGTATCGCGCTGGGATCGAGGATCACGGCGGCGGCAACCACGGGGCCCGCCCATGGTCCTCGGCCCGCCTCATCGATGTCGGCGATGGGGCCGTTGCCGCACGCGATCTCGTGGGCCTCAACCTCGAAGGTCGGGCCTTGCCGCGCGATTGCCGATACCTTTCGTGTGCCCCGTGTCATGGGCGCATGGTTAGGCGGGGGCGGTCATATCTGTCAAAGCAGTCGTAGTGTTCATCCCCCGATCTCTCGTCAGTTGCCTGTCGCTTTGGGCGTCTATCCGAACAGGTCGAGTTGTTGGCCCTGACGTGTCGGGTGGCGGAACAGGTCGGTGCGCAGGGGAAGCCGCCGCTGGTTGAGGCCGAGCCGTTGCAGCGCAAGACGAAAGCGCGCTGCGATCTGCGCCGCATAGGGGCCCGTGCCCTTCTGCCGGAGACCGAAGGTGGCGGTGTAGTCGCGGCCGCCATGCATGGATTGCAGCAGATGCAGCACGCGGTTCGCGCGATCGGGGTGGTCGGTTGCGAGCCACTCGCGGAAGAGGTCCTTCAACTCGAGCGGCAGACGCAGCATCACATAGCCGGCCTCCTTCGCGCCGGCCTTGTGCGCGGCCTCCAGAATGCGCTCGATCTCGTGATCGTTGAGACCCGGTATGATCGGCGCCACCATCACTTGCGCGGGGATACCGGCTTCCGACAATAGCCGGACTGTTTCCAGCCGCTTGGCCGGCGTTGCGGCCCTGGGTTCCATGCTGCGTGCGAGGTGACGGTCGAGCGTCGTGACGGATAGCGCGACTTTGACGAGATCGTGCTTTGCCATCCGCTGGAGAATGTCGATATCGCGCACGACCAGCGCCGATTTGGTGACGATGCCGACGGGATGGCGTGCGGCTTCGAGAACTTCCAGCACCGCGCGGGTGATGCGATGCTGCCGCTCGATCGGCTGATAGGGGTCCGTCACGGTGCCGAGTGCAATCGTGCGGGGCTGATAGCGCGGGTTCGCCAGCTCCTTCTCGAGGAGTTGGGCGGCGTTGGCTTTGGCGTAGAGCTCCGTTTCGAAGTCGAGGCCGGGTGAATGGCCCAGAAAGGCGTGCGTGGGGCGTGCGTAGCAATAGCTGCAGCCATGCTCGCAGCCGCGATAGGGATTGATCGACTGGTCGAAGCTGATGTCGGGGCTGTCGTTGGTCGCGATGATCGAGCGGGCGTTCTCCTGGCGCACATTGGTCTTGAGCGGGGCCGCTTCGTCCTGGACCCAGCCGTCGTCAATCGTTTCCCGCCGTTCGGTCTCGAAGCGGCCGGAAGCGTTGGAGCGCGTGCCGCGTCCTCGCCGCACGTCTTCGACGACCATCTCGCCGACAACGCGGCCGGCGATCTCGGTAGGTCCGATCTGCTCGATGCTGCGTTCCATGCTGACCATCCCAGCATAAGCGGCTGATGTGTTGTTCCAAGTGTATGGTGAAAATTAGAATAAAACAAGAACAAATAGGTTCCAATTGTCGAAATGATGTGTGTCCCGAACGCGGGCTGTTGTGGTGTTTGGCGGCGGAGCGGATTAGAAGGCGAGGCATGATCACGGTTATCGTTCCCACGCTCAACGCCGAGACTTCGCTCGCCGCCACGCTCACCTCGCTGGTGCCCGGCGCGGTCGACGGCGTCGTGCGCCAGGTCATCATCGTCGACGGCGGATCGAGCGACCGGACGTTGCGGATCGCGGAGGATTCGGGGGCGGATATAATCCGCTCTGAACCAGGACGTGGGCAGCAGCTTCAGGCGGGTGCGAAGGCTGCCAAGTTTCCGTGGCTGCTATTCCTACACGCCGACACAATGTTGGATCCAGGCTGGGAACGAGAGGTGGGCACCTTCATCGAGCGCGTGGACATCGGTCAGCGTCCTGAATCGGCGGCTGCGTTCCGTTTCGCGCTCGACGACATGGGTTTCCTCCCGCGGGTGATCGAGGCTGGGGTGGCGGTGCGCTGCACGTTGCTGCGGCTGCCCTACGGTGACCAGGGATTGTTGATTCCGCGCCGGCTCTACGACGAAATCGGCGGTTTCAAAGCGATGCCGCTGATGGAGGACGTCGATATCGTGCGCCGGCTCGGGCGCAGTCGGACGCTGATCCTACGTACCCAGGCTGTGACCAGCGCGATGCGTTACAAGCGCGATGGCTATCTGCGGCGGGCCGCGCGGAACTTGACCTGTATCGGCCTTTACTTTCTGCGTGCGCCGATGCCGCTGATCGTGCGGCTCTACGGGATGCGGTCGAGATAGCGATGGGCGGCACGCACGATCAAGAATTTGTGATCGCGCGCCGGAATGCTGCGTATGGCGCTGCCCTTGCGCTGTCGCGATCCCACGATAACGTCGTTGCATCTGGGCAGTCGTGCCCGGTACGTGGCTGGCAACGCACCACCGCGCAGAATGGGAGGAGCATTCACATGATGCATTCGACACGACGCGGCTTCGTGTTGTCGGCGGCCGCTGCCGGCGCTGCTTTCGGATTGGACGGAAAGATCGAGATCATGCCGTCGGCGTGGGCCCAGGCAGCTGGTCCGCACCCGCTGAACCCCAAGGGCATGGGGTTCCTCAAGTTCAAGGTCGGCGATATCCAGGTCACGACCGTGTACGATGGAGAAATCTATCGTCCGCACGACGCCGGGTTCGTCAACAATGCTTCGATCGACGACGTCAAAGCCGCGCTGCGCGCTGCCAATCTGCCGGACGACCGCCTGCCCAATGCCTACACGGTGACCTTCGTTACGCTTGGCGACCGGACGATCATGTTCGATGCGGGCAACGGGCTTGGAGGTACGCCCGGAACCGGCAAGCTCGCCGAGAACGCCAAGGCAGCAGGCATCGATCTGGCCAAGCTGTCCGCGATTGTCGTTACGCACTTTCATCCCGATCACATCTTCGGGCTGATGACGAAGGAGAACGGGCAGGTGTTCGCCAACACCGAAATCGTCGTGCCGGAGAGTGAGTACAAATTCTGGTCAGATCCGGCCGTGATCGACAAGCTGCCCGAAGGCCGCAAGGGGATCGCAAGGCGCGTGCAGGCGACGATGACGTCGTGGAAGAACCTCAAGCAGGTTGGCGCCGACAAGGATGCGGTCGCTGGCGTGCGTGCGGTTGCTTCGCCTGGCCATTCGCCGGGGCATATGAGCTACCTGCTGGCATCGGGCGGCAGCCAGCTGATGGTGCTCGGCGATGTGACCAATATCCCCGCGATCAACCTTCGTAACCCAGGCTGGCATGTGATGTTCGATCAGGATGCCAAGGTCGCGGAAGCTTCGCGGCGGCAGATGTTCGACCGCGTTGTGGCCGACAAGATCGTGTGCTCGGGCTACCACTGGGGCATGCCGGGCGCCGGCACCGTGGCGAAGGAAGGTAACGGTTACGCGCTTGTGCCTGTCGCGTGACCCGGTTCGGTACAGGTGTGCGGAAGCGCTCAAAGGAAATGCTGAAGAAGGGGGCGTCGCGGCAAGCTGCGGCGCCCTTTGCGCGCCGGCTGGTCGTGATGGTCAAGGAGCCGAAGGCGGGGCGTGTAAAGACGCGGCTTGCGCGCGAGATCGGGACGGTCGCCGCGACGCAGTTCTACCGGCACGCGGCGGCAGCGGTGATCGGCCGGCTGTCGCGGGCGCAGGGCTGGCAGACGTGGCTGTCGGTCGCGCCCGATACCGCTGTAGGCGGTCCCGCGTGGGACAGGCACGTGCCGCGCCGCAAGCAAGGAAGCGGTGATCTCGGGGACCGGATGCAGGGGATCATGGATTGGCCGGGTAGGGGGCCGATCATCATCGTCGGCACCGATATTCCGGCGATCGAACCGCGCCATATTCGAGAGGCGTTCCGGCGGTTGGGTGGCGCGGACGCGGTGCTTGGTCCGACGCCCGATGGCGGGTATTGGCTGGTCGGCTTGAAGCGGTGCCCGCGCGTGCTGGCGCCGTTCGGCCGCGTGCGCTGGTCGAGCGCGGATACGCTGTTGGATACGGTTGGCAATTTTGATCGGCAATCGGTGGCGTTCGTCGCGCGTCTGCGCGATGTCGATGATGCCAGCGAATGGGAAGTGGTGCGGGGCTGGTCGGGAAGGCGGGTGTTGCCGTTGGCGTTGCGCGCCATTGAGAAGGATGCTTGACGCGGCGTCATGGCGTGCCATTCCTTACGGTGGAAACCACTCTTGATGGAGCCCTCGAATGGCCGCCTACAAAACGATTGCGCCGGCTGGATCGCACGCACAGTGGCCGGCCGGCATGGTCGAGGAAATGCGCGAGAATGCGATGAGCCCCATCGTCGGCTCGACGCTCGTTTCGGAGACCGACAAAGTGCGCGTGTGGCACCTGCACGTGCCCGCCGGCAAGCGCTGCACGTTCCATCGGCATGTGCTCGACTATTTCTGGACGTGCCACAGTCACGGCACCGCGCGCGGCTATTTCGAGGACGGCAGCATTACCGAGACGGTGCATTTTCCGGGCGATACGCGGCACCTGACGTACGGCAAGGGCGAGCATCTCGTGCACAGCGTCGAGAACGTCGGCACAACGGATCTGTTGTTCACGACGGTCGAGTATAAGCAGAGCGCGAACGCGCCTTTGCCGGTGCCGGATGCGGTACGATTGATGGTTGCGGCGTAGTGGAGAAACCTGGGCTTTCGCGACGGGGGGCGCTGCAAAGCCTGACGGCATTTCTTGCAGCTTTGGGTCCGGCCGCTCCAGCGCTCGCACAGGGTATGCCGCCGCGCCGAATTTCGTTTACGCCACCGCCACGGCCGATCGAGATCGACGCTCGTCCGCTTGCCGGTTTCGAGCGAACGAATGTCGCGCGCCGGCAGTTTGGACGGCTGGAGTTTCGGGGCGGGTTTGTTCTGACATCGCCGGCGAAGGAGTTTGGCGGCTGGTCCGGATTGGTGACGGACGATAGCGGGCGGCGCTTGCTCGCGGTTTCGGATCGTGGCCACTGGATGATGGCCGATCTTGTCCAAAATGGCGGCAGGCCGGCCGGCGTGCGGGATGCCGTGATCGGTGACATCGCGGGGATTGGTGGGCGGCGGCTCGCTGGCCGCGACGCGGATGCCGAGAGTATCACGCTGCTCGATGGCACGTTGGCGCGCGGCACGGTGCTGATCTCGTTCGAGCGCAACCATCGGATCGGGCGCTTTCCGGTGTCGGATCGCGGGCTGGAGGCGCCGACCGGCTATCTCAAGATGCCTTCGGACATTCGGCGCGTCGTCGGTTTCAACAAGGGGATCGAGGCGGTTGGTGTGCTGCGTGGCGGGCCGCTTGGCGGTTCGGTGATCGCGTTCGCGGAGGAAGGTTTTGGCGACAAGCGCTATCACACCGGGTGGATCTGGCCGGGTGGGTTCGGCGGCGAGCCACAGATGCTGGGGCTGACCAATATCGGCGACTTCGCGGTGACGGACGTGGCGTCGCTGCCCGATGGCAGTCTGATCGTGCTGGAGCGCAAGTTCCGCTGGCTGGAAGGCGTGCGGATGCGGCTGCGCCTGGTGCGAGGGGTACTTGTGAAGCCCGGCACGCTGCTCGAGGGCGAGACGCTGATCGAGGCGGATTTGGGGTCGGAGATCGATAATATGGAAGGGCTGGCGCTGTCGCGGGATCAGCGCGGCCAGACGATCATCACATTGATTTCAGATAATAATTACAACAGCATGCTGCAGCGGAACCTGCTGCTGCAGTTCGCGCTGGGGCCGGAGGCGACGGCGAAGGTGCGGTAGTTCACCCGTAGGCTGGGTCACGCGTAGCGCGACCCAGCAATCCACGTCGTGCCTGTAAATGCTGGGTCGCGCTGAAACGCTTGACCCAGCCTACGAGCTAGGCCGCCTTGGCGGTGCCGCCGATTTCGGCCTTCTTCTTGATGATGTCGCGCTTCATCTTGAGGCAGCGCTGCGACAGCTCGTCGTTGCTGGCCTTCAGGAGATAGCCGTCGAGGCCGCCGCGATGCTCGACCGATTTCAGGCCGTGGGCGCTGACCCGGAGGCGGAAGCTCTGGCCAAGCGTGTCGCTGATCAGTGTGACCTGGCACAGGTTCGGCCGGAACGTGCGCCGCGTCGACGCCTCGGAATGGCTGCGGTTGTTGCCGGACATCGGCAGCTTGCCGGTCAGTTCGCATTTCCTGGTCATTGGCCGTGCTCCTTGATTCAGTGACCGACACGCCGAAGGCTTAGGACCCAAAGGTCCCGCCCGTCGAGGTCGCATCGGGGGAATAAAATTCGAGCCGGTTGGCGGATGCCACCGGCTGATGGGCTGTCTAATGCCAGCAGGGCAGCTTTCCGTCAAGCGAGCCTTCGTTAAGAAAGTCGGGCGTTAAGAAGGACGGCCGCCAAGAACGTAGCGCTTACCTCCGCCGGGCAGCTTGGCTATAAGGCGTGCAACGCAGCGCACTCCATATAGAGACTATCGGCCCCAAATGGCGAAATTACCCAGCAACCGACCGGAAGCTCGCACCCCCCGCGGCTTTCGCGATATCGATCCGGCCGAGATCCGGGCGGAAACCCGCATGCTGGGGACGATCCGCGAGGTCTACGAGTCCTATGGCTTCGAGCCGCTGGAGACACCGGCGATCGAGTACACCGACGCGCTGGGCAAGTTCCTGCCCGACCAGGACCGCCCGAACGAGGGTGTGTTCTCGTTCCAGGACGACGACGAGCAGTGGCTGAGCCTACGCTACGACCTGACCGCGCCGCTGGCGCGTTATGTGGCGCAGAACTTTGACAAGTTGCCTAAACCGTTCCGCCGCTATGCGACCGGGCCGGTGTGGCGCAACGAGAAGCCGGGGCCAGGGCGGTTCCGCCAGTTCACGCAGTTCGACGCTGATACGGTGGGCACGGAGAGCGTCGCGGCGGATGCGGAAATCTGCATGCTGGCCGCCGACACGATGGAGCGGCTGGGCATCGCGCGCGGGCAGTACAAGATCAAGGTCAACAATCGCAAGCTGCTCGATGGCGTGCTGCTGGCGATCGGCGTCGATCCGGCAGCAGACGCGGATGCGAAGAAGCGGCTCACGGTTTTGCGCGCGGTCGACAAGCTGGATCGGCTTGGAACAGAGGGCGTTTCAAGATTGCTGGGCACGGGCCGCAAGGATGAGTCCGGCGACTTCACGGCTGGTGCTGGGCTGGCACCCGATGCCATCGAAACGATGTTGAAGTTCGTGGGCGCCAGCGCCGTCGATGGTGCGCGCGCACTCGATCTGATCGAACCGCTCGTTTCAGGCAGCGAGACGGGCCGCGCCGGGCTTGCCGAGTTGCGCCAGATCGCCGAGCTGGTCGCCAGCGGCGGCTATGACCGCGACCGGATCGCGTTCGATTCAACCGTCGTGCGAGGCCTCGAATATTACACCGGCCCCGTGTTCGAGGCTGAGTTGACGTTCGAGGTGAAGGACGAAGACGGGAACATCGTCCGGTTTGGTTCGGTCGGCGGTGGTGGGCGATACGACGATCTCGTTGCGCGCTTCACGGGGCAGCGCGTGCCGGCGACGGGCTTTTCGATTGGGGTGTCGCGGTTGGCGGCGGCGCTGCGGTATCTCGACAAGTCCGAGAAGGTGCAGGCACACGGCCCTGTTGTCGTGCTGGTGATGGACAAGGGCGAATTGCCCCGCTACCAGCGCCTCGCGCAGACGCTACGGCAGGCGGGCATCCGCGCCGAGATGTATCTGGGCACGTCGGGGATGAAGCCGCAGATGAAATACGCCGACAAGCGCGGCGCGCCTTGCGTGATCATTCAAGGCAGTCAGGAGCGCGAGAAGGGCGAAGTCCAGATCAAGGATCTGATCGACGGGGCCAAGGCGGCCCAATCGATCACGGACAACAAGGAATGGAAGGCCGCTCGCCCCGCGCAGTTCTCGGTTCCCGAGGCGGAGATGGTGGCGGCGGTGAAGGGTGTGCTCGCGCGGCACGGTTGAAGAGGGAGGCGGTAGGCAGTAGGCAATCGGCAATAGGCGATGGCGTCGGTTCTCGACACTACTGCCCACTGCCTACTGCCTACCGCCTCCGCGAAGCGAATGACCGCCGAATCCACACGACAGTTCGAAGCCTTGGAGCGGCAGGCGGCTCTGCTGATGTCCGTTCTCATGGAGGCCGGGTGCGAGGCGGTCGCGCCTGCGATCATTCAGCCGGCGGACGTGTTCCTCGATGTGATCGGCGAGGAATTGCGGGCACGCACGTATGTGTTCACGGATCCCGAGGGGCATGAGCTGTGCCTGCGGCCCGATCTCACGGTGCCGACGTGCCGGCTTTATCTTTCGCGCCACCCTGCAACCGATGTCGCGCGCCGCTATTGTTACAATGGTTCGGTGTTCCGGTTTCAGCCGTTCGGGGCAGATGCCTCGCGCCCTAACGAGTTCCGTCAGCTTGGGCTCGAGCTGATCGGTGAGGCGGATGCGGAGAAGGCCGAGACCGAGGCGTTGTCGCTCGTGCTGCAGGCGCTGGCCAAGGCTGGCCCACTTCCCTACCGCGCGCGGATGGGCGATCTGGGGCTGTTCCAGGCGCTGCTGGGCGATCTCGAATTGCCCGAGCGTGGGCGGCAGCGGTTGCGCGCGCAGTTCTGGCGGCCGGAAGCTTTTCGCGTGGCGCTGGGGCGGTTGACGTCGGAGCAGCCCGGCTCGCTTGCTGGCCTGCCCGCGGAATTGCTCGCGCGTCTGGATCCGTCGAACGCTGCTGCCGCGGAGGCGTGCGTGGCGGACTACCTGCAGACAAAAGGTATCGACCATGTCGGCGCGCGGTCGGTATCGGAGATCGCCGCGGGATTGTTGGCCGCGCTCGAAGACTCCAAGGCCGAGCCGATCCCAGCCGCAACGGCGCGTCTGATCGAAGGCTATCTCAAGATCGGCGGTCCAGCGCCGGCGGCTTGTGCTGAATTGAAGCGCGTCATCGGCGGTGCGGGGCCGCGATCGGCTCGGGCGGTCGCGGCTTTCGCTCGCCGGCTCGATCTGATGAGCGCTGCGGGTATCGATACTGGCGCGCTAGCGTTCTCGGCGGAGTTCGGCCGTAACCTTGAATATTACACTGGCTTCGTGTTCGACATCGTTTCCCCCGTGCTGGGCGAGAAGTTGGCGATCGCAGGTGGCGGCCGTTACGACAGGCTGATGAAGGCCGTCGGTGCACCGCGCGATGTGCCTGCCGTCGGCTGTGCCATTCATACCGAGCGGCTGCTCTCGGTTCTCAACGGGGGCGCACCATGAGTACGGGCAAGCTGCTCCTGGCGATCCCTTCCAAGGGCCGTCTGATGGAAGAGACGGTCGCGGTGCTGGCGCGTGCGGGCTTCCCGTTGCGCAATACGGGGAGCGAGCGCGGCTACCGGCGCGAGGTCGAGGGCGAGGACGGCATCGACGTGCTGTTCGTTTCGGCTTCGGAGATCGCGCGGCAGTTGAAGTCCGGCAGCGTGCATCTGGGCATCACGGGCGAGGACCTGATCCGCGAGGAAATCATCGGTGCGGACGAGCGCGTGGACCTGGTGGTCAAGCTCGGTTTCGGCCATGCTGACGTGGTGGTCGCGGTGCCGCGCTGCTGGCTCGATGTCGATCAGATGGCGAACCTGCAGGAAATGGCGCGCACGTTTCGGCGGCGGCATGGGCGGCGGTTGCGGGTGGCGACCAAGTACATGCACTTGACGCGCACGTTCTTCCGGGAGCGTGGCGTCACGGATTATCTGATCGTGGAGTCACTCGGCGCGACCGAAGGCACAGTGGCTTCGGGCACGGCCGACCTGATCGTCGACATCACGTCAACGGGGGCGACGCTGAAGGCGAACGGTCTCAAGATCCTAAGCGACGGCGTGATCCTGCGCTCGCAGGCCAACCTGGTGTCGTCGCGCGCGGCAGTGCGGACAGCGGCGGTCGCGGCGTTGGAGGCGAGGGTGGTTCGGGCGGTTGGAGCGGCGACGTCGTAGGGCGGGTAAGCGTCCAAGCGAAAGTTGGCTCCGCCAAGGCGCGCAACCCGCCGATGTCAACGCGAGCCCCGGCGGGCTGCGCGAAAACGCTTGCCAGCCCTACGCAGCAGGTTTCGCGACCCGTCCGCGCCGGCCGAACAGGAGGCGTTGCAGGATCAGCAGGAGCATCAGCGCGGCCAGTCCGGCCCCGATCAGGGCGGCGGGGTGCTTGTCCCACAGCAGCAGGGGGCTGACGCGGCCACCGTAGATCAGCGTCAGGTCATCTTTGATGGCGGCGACGTCGAAGCCTACGTCCATGCGGAGCATCATCGATACGGCGGCGAGCTGGTCCTTGCTGGCGAGCACGGCATCGCGCACGCGGGGAGGCGCTAGGATTTGCATGCGCGACGGTGCGCCGGCGACGGCTTGCAGCACGCGCTCGCGGGCGGGTTTCTCCAGGCCCGTGAGGTAACTGGCCAGCGTTTCGAGCTCGGGCTCGGCGAGCGACTTGGCGAGGTTCTTCAGGTCGCGGTCAGGCATTTCGAGCAGCGTATCGCGTGCTGCACGGGGGATCGCCGCGAGCCGCGTGGTCGCTGCGCGGTCGTCGAGCGACAGCAGGCGCTTGAGCTGGGGGCCGGAAAAATCAGCGGCGGAGGCGCGGCGGTGCAACCCGAGCTCGATCACCTGCGGTAGTGCCGGCCCCGCCTTCGCCGCCCATTGCAGGCCTTGCTCCAGGGATTTCGCCTCGCGCGCGATTTCCAGCGCCGCGACCGGCAGCTTGGTTACGGCGTGGGCGAGGGTTCCGTCGGTCAGCCGTTTTGCGATCGAGGCCTCGCCTTCGGTTGAGAGCACGAGCGCCACCACCTCGTCGAGGCGGGCGAGATCGGCCGGCTTCAGCGTATCGACGAGGGCGCGGAACTGCGCGTTGCTCTCCGCCAGTTCGACCACCTTGGCATGGCCGCGGCGGAACTCGCGCCAGATCTCCATGATGCGGTCCGCGGTGCCGGCGGCGATCTCGCGGGTGTGCTCGTTGATCTGCTCGGAAATGGCCTTGGCCAATTCGACGCGCACGATGTCCTTGGTGTTCTTCGACTTCATCTCGGTTGCGACGATCGGGAGTACGCCGTTGCGGAACTCCCAGATGTCCTTGGCGATCAGGACGAGGCCGATGCCGCCGGCGACCACCGATACCAGCCGGCCGAGGATCGAGCCGACGATGCGCTGGCTGACGCGGGTCGCGATGTTGGCGAGCTGACGGCGAACGGCCAGGATCGCGGCGCCGGCAAGCCCGCCGCTGCCCTCCTTCAGCATCGAGTCCGGCGTGATGCCGGCGCCGGCCTTGGCCGGGTCGAGCTGGAATTCGCGCTGGGCGTCGCTGGCGACAACGCGGGCAACGGTCGCGCCATAGCGCGGGCCCAGGAACGTCTTGAGGCATTCGAGCGCGGGCTCGGCGGCGTCGGAGGTGGCGAGCAGGATCGAGCCGCCGGCTTGCCGGGCGACGCCGGAAACGATCCCTTCGAGGCCGGTCTTGACCGGATCGGAGCGGTACACTCGTTCGGCTACCGAAACTGCGAGCTCCTTCGCCTTGTCCTTGTCGAACAAGGTGCGCGAGCGCTCCCACAGGCTGGTTTCGTTGCTGACCTCGGCGACCGCGAGGTCGACACGCTTGTCGAGCACATCGTCGAAGCCACTCTTGCGCCACTCGTCGGCGACCAGGGCGGGGTAGTCGACCTTGGCCAGGCCTTCCTGCAGCGATTTTTGGGTCAGGCTTTCGATGGCGCCGCGGAATGCCGTCTCATCGCGGGTCTGGCAGGCCTCGTATTCGGCCTTGGTCATCTGCCGGGCGGTCGCCGGCGCTATCACGGCCTGGGCAAGCATCGAAGCGGTGGCCAGCATCGAAATGGCGGCTCGGCAACCGCCGCGAATAGGGCCGAAGGGGCGCAGGGGATGGACTGGCACGGGATGGAACCTTTCCTGTCGGCACGGCAGGAGGGAGGAGACGGTGGCGCCGTTGGAATAGCGGTGGCCGCGATATGTGACACAATAGCCCCAATTGCGAAAGCAGCATGACCAGGGCACCGGCAACTCGTCGCATCTTCCGGCAAACAGTTTCCGTAAGCGGTGTCTGCCAGGCACGGAGATCGTGCCGGGAAGTGCCCCGGCTTGTCTGGGGTGCCGCAGGTTATTCAATGGTTTACACTCTGCCGATAGGTTCCATCGAACGAACCGGTTCGAGTCTTGCGGCGTTTGCGGGTGTCTGTGCCAGGTCGCTACGCGTTTGCATCGTCGCCAAGCTTCGTTTCGGCGGCGCTCCCCACTGTTCGCATAGGCTCTGCCCCGAAGCCGCCATGCTTTTGAATTCGATAGGGGTCTCTAAATGAGCATCACAGGCTTTTGCTCGAACCTCCGCTAAGCCAAGCTTGCACTTGCCTGTATGAGCAACTAAAAATGCTGCCTCACCGTCGTCGCCCCGCGTGTTCGCGTTAACCAATCCAAAGGGTTGAGTTTGGCGACTTTACCATCCGCAGTAAGTTGCCGCGTTCGCCTCGTCCGGGGCAAATGCGGCTGCAGATCAATGAGTTCAATCGACGTGCCGAGATCACGCATGAGATTGCACGTGTTCGTCGAATGCGACGGCACGTTCATGGTGTTTGATTCTCGAACGATGAGGCCGAAGTAATTCCGATGACAAGTGATCTTGGTGTGTTCATTGCGGGTGGCAAAACCGGTGTTCTGCTGCTGCACGACCTGGGAGGGGCCGCCGCCGAGCTGCGGCCGCTGGCCCAAGCCATGGCGCGCGCCGGCTATACGGTGAGCTGCCCTCAGCTGGGCAGTCATCTTGCCGGTTCCGTTGCATCTGGGCCGAATGGTCCTGGCCTTTGGCTCAGCGAAGCCGAGCAGGCGCTGGCGCGGCTCAAGGCGCGGTGCGATGGCGTTGTCGTGCTGGGTTGCGCTTACGGCGGGATGCTTGGGCTGGAACTCGCACGCCAGAACGCGAGTGCGGTGCAGGCGCTGGTGCTGGTCGAGCCGCGTGCCTGGATTCCAGCGATCTCAGGGCGCGTCGCCACGGCCTTCGCACGCCGCATTCCGCAAGTCTGGCTGGCACGGCTGTTGACTTCTGTTCAGCGCGTGGTGGCTGGTCCCCGGCCGGCGTTCGGCGCGACGAATGGCGCGGTGGTGCCCGCCGACAAGTTGACCAATGAGATCGCACTGCTGCTGGACAGCGCGCACAGTGCGTTGGCGTCGGTCACGCAGCCGGTCCTTTTGGTCGAGCGGCAAGGCGCGAAAATCGCCGGTCTCGACAGCTCCATCCTGTTGCAGCTTCAGCTCGGGGGGCGGGTCGAGTGCGTCACCGTGGATGAAGGCGTCCACGTCGGCGCCGGCGAGCGGTTGCTGGACAGCATTTCGGAGCGCAGCCAGCGCTTCGTTGCCGCCGTTTTCGAGGACATCGAGACGCGCCGGGGCAACGAGTTGCGCCGGCAGCGGGTTGCCGCCCGTTCGAACGCGGCATGAATATCGCCCGTCACATTCTGTGAGGGGCGACCAATCATGATTGGTACGACAACCGGCATGATCATTGCTGGTTGAGGTGCTTTGGGATCATCGGCTGGCTCGCGCCGGCGCGCACGTGCGTGACGCGACGGGCCTGGCTGAAACAGTGGAAGCGATACGCGTATGAGCAACGAAGCCATTATCGACCGAAGCACGTACCATCGCGGCGGACGAACCGGGATACTGTTGATCCACGGGCTTGGGGGAACACCGGTCGAGGTGCGCGTGATCGCGCAGGGGCTTGCGCGTGCGGGGTACACCGTCTATTGCTGCCAGCTCGCTGGCCACTGCGGCACCGCCGAGCAGCTTCAGAAGTCGAATTGGCGACAGTGGTACGCCAGCGTGGAAGCCGCGCATGACCGGCTGAAGCAGGACTGCGACGTCGTTCTGGCCGGTGGTCTTTCGACCGGCGCCCTGCTCGCCATGCACTTGGCGCACAACCGGCCAAAGGATGTGGATGGCCTGCTGCTGTACTCGCCGAGCATCATCCTGAACGGCTGGGGGATGCCCTGGTACATGCCCTATCTGCACTATCTACGGCCGTGGATGGTGACGATCGAGATGAACCTGACGGAGCGCGAGCCTTATGGGCTGAAGGACGAGCGCATCAGGTCGATGGTCGTCAATGGCATGAAGAGTGGCGACAGCAAGGAGACCGGGTTCTTCTTCACGCCGCTGCGTACGATGTTGCACTTCAACAGTCTCGCTGCCATTGTTCGCCGCGAGTTGAAGGAGATTGAGACGCCGACGCTGATCATCCATCCTCGCGAGGACGATGTGGCGAGCTTGAGCAATGCGTCGGAAATCCAGCGCAAGATGGCCGGTCTCGTCGAGCTGGTGGTGCTCGAGGACAGCTATCACATGGTCACGCTCGACAAGCAGCGCAACCTGGTGCTCGACCGCACCATCGGTTTTGCCCAGTCGATCGGGCGGCGGCAGCCCGCCCAGATCCAGCGCCAGGCGGCCTCGGGGCTGCGCCGTCGCGGCGGCTAAACGTGCAATGCGAATGCTGCTGGCCTTCCATGCTCTGGCGGCGGCGCAGCACGCGAACCAATTGGATGCGGCTCGTTGCAGTCGGGCCGTACCGATAGCAGCCACTCAGTAAATTTTTTTATTGTGTTATGTGCCTTGAGACAGGGCATCAGCTCTAGGGCCTGTCGTCAGTTGAATCGAGTCTGTCGCGCCACGCCGCATCGAAAATCGTGTTCGACCGAGGCTGCCGTCGTCAGTCGAGGGATTCCCAAATCACTTTTTCTCTGACTCATGAGTTGTCGGCAATGGGGAGGCCGACAGATG
>CAMDPA010000029.1 GCA_945903565.1 Devosia equisanguinis
AGCGGCGGCTGCGGTGCGGCCCTTGGGGGTGCCCATCGCTTGTTCGATGACCTGGAAGCGGCCGTCCATGATGCGCACGCTGGGATCAGTGGCGGCGTGGGCTTGCAGGGCTTGTTTTACGCCGGCGACGACGTCCAGCTTTTCCTTGAAGAAGAAATCGATCATGTCGCGACCGCCGCCTTGCTCGGCGCGGAAGATTTGCGCGTGCTTCAAGGTGCGGGTGAGGAAGAGATCGTAGGCGGCGCCCTTGCCGACGGCGATGCGGATGCCGGGTTTGTCGACGTCGTCGATGGTTTTCAGCGGCGAGCCGTTGAGCACCATGTAGGTGCCTTCGATCAGCACGTAGGGCGCGGTAAACTCGACCTCGGCGGCGCGGGCTGGTTCGTGGGCGAGGAAGCCGATATCGGCGGTGCCGGCCTTGACGTTCTCGAACGAGGGCATTGCGGCGGCGAAGGTCGTGAAGTCGAGGGGGATGTCGAGGCGGCGGGCGAGTTCGTTCGCGAGATCGACGGAGACGCCGCGTGGCGCGTCGGGCGTGCCTTGCGCGAGCACGGAATTGCCGAGATTGATCGAGGCGCGCAGGCGGCCGGTAGGTGCGAGTTCGGCGGTGAGGGCGGCGTTGGTCACGGGGGGCTCCGGGTTCTAGGGGTGTCAGACCCTCCGGGCCTGACACCATGACGGCGCTATGTTATTTCAACAGGGGAATGCACTGCGGTGCCGATATCGGGCTCGGTTTTGGTGTCAGACCCAGCATGTAATTTGGATTGGCGCGGTGGTGCGTAACCTAAGGTAATGTTGTGGCTCCGTCGTTGGGTTACGGTCGGCCCGCTTGGCTTGGCCAAGCAAAGCTTGGACGCGGCCCAATCCAACCTACAAGCGCGGCGCATGGTGTCAGACCCAGAGGGTCTGACACCTTTCAACCGGGCGGCGCCACCGTCGCGCTTTGGCCGCTGCGCTTCAGGCCTTCGGCGACGAAGCCGGAGCGTTTCATGTCTTCGACGAACGCGCTGAGGTAAGCGGCGGCTGCGGTGCGGCCCTTGGGGGTGCCCATCGCTTGTTCGATGACCTGGAAGCGGCCGTCCATCACGCGGACCTTCGGGTCGGTCTTGGCATAGGTTTCGAGGGCCTGTCGCACGCCGGCGACCACGTCGAGCTTGTCCTTGAAGAACAGGTCGATCATCGCGCGGCCACCGCCGGTCTGTGCACGGATGATGGTTGCGCTCTTTATCGTGCGGGTGAGGTAGAGGTCGTAGGCAGAGCCGAGGCCGACGGCGATCTTGATGCCGGGCTTGTCGACATCGGCCACAGATTTCAGCGGCGAGTCATTCAGCACCATGTAGGTGCCTTCGATCTGTACATAGGCGGCGGTGAATTCGACCTCGTCGGCGCGTCGTGGTTCGCGCGCCATGAAGGCGATGTCCCAGGCGCCGGTCTTGAGGGCGTCGAAGACCTTGCCGGCGGCTTCGAACGTCACGAGGTCGAGCTGGAGGTTGGTGCGTTTGGCCAGCTCACGCGCGAGGTCGACCGACAGACCGCGTGGCTCCTGCGGCGTGCCTTGTGCGAGCACGCCGTTACCGAGGTTGATCGCGGCGCGGAGGCGGCCCGTCGGCGCCAGGTCCTTGATGATCGCCGCCGTGGGCGCGGACGATTGGGCGGTCGCGGGGGTGATGCTGATCGCGGCGAACAATGCCGCGACGATCGTGTGCCTGATCATGCCGGTTTCTCCTGGGATCGTTTTCATGCGGGGGGCTTGGATGGGGTCAGACCCCTGGTTGCAGCGCTGGACGTGAATCTGCAAGAATTTGGGCCAGAGGTCGGACCCCATTCAATTCATGGTGTGACGCGGACCTCTTCGACGTCGAAGCCGAGTGCGGGGCGGCCGCCTTTGGGGATCTGGTAGGTCGCCTCGATCTTCGCGCCGGGTTTGAAGTGCGAGCGGTCGGGGATGCCTTCGATGTCGGTGTCGGAGGTGACGCGCAGTTTCAGCTTCGCGCCGCCCGCGTCGGTGACGTTGAGATAGCGGCCTTCGTCGGTCAATTCGAGAACGGTGCCGGATATGCGGCGGCGCTCGATCTCGACGATGAGCGGGCCTTGTCCGCTCAGCTCGCGATGAATGGTCTCGGCCATCCACGGGTAGTGCGACGTGCGGTCCCAATCCTTGTATTCGTTCATGTGGAACGCCTTGACGATGGCTTCGAGCGCCATGCCGTCGCGCATCATGCCGCGCACCTTGTGGCGGGCGAGCAGCATGTAGTCCACCATCACGCCGAGATCCTTGGCGTCGCCGATCGGGCCATGCGCGGGCACGACGATCTTCGGGTTCAGCGCGTTGAAGACCTCGAGCTGGCGGAGGAAGCCCTCGGTGGTGCTGTGGCTGTAGTCGGGCCGGATGTCGGGGTGGCGGTCCTTGTAGCCGGCGAAGCCCGCGTGCAGCACGCCCGACTGCGGCAGCCAGACGCCGATGTCGCCGACGTTGTAGCGATCCTCGATGCCGATCAGCTCGATGATGGTGCCGCCGAGGTTCAGCGTCATCCGGTTCGAGAAGCTGACGGTGGCGTGGAGGGGGTGGAGGCCTTCGAGCGCCTTGGTGCGCTCTGGAAAGCGTTTGCGCCAACTGTTGAGTTGGTACGGCTTGAGCGCGGCAAGGTCTTTTATCACGCGATCCTGGACGACCATCATGGCGGGTGGGGCGAACAGCGGTGAGCCGCCGATGTGGTCGCCGTGGTTCTGGGTGATGACGACCCAGCGGATCGGCAGCGGCGTGATGGCCTCGATGTGCCGCTTGATATTGCGCGACTCCGGCTGGTTGTTGCCGGTGTCGACGAGGACGACGCCGTGCGCGGTTACGATCACCATGGCGTTGGCGTCGTTGTTCTTGCCGATGTAGGCGTAGATGTTGTCGGCGAGTTTGCGGAACTCGGCGACCGGGCCGGTTCTGGCAAGGGCAGGCGCGAGGGGGGCGATCAGCACAAGCAGTGCTGAGAGGATGGCCGGGAAGATGCGGGTCACGGGGCGCTCCGGGTTCAACGGTTCCTGGCGAGGCTAGCACGATGGGGGGCGAGTCATAGAGGGGGGGCGGACCATCGACACTTGCCAACTTCCGGACGGGTCTGACCCCGTCGCCAAGCTGGACGGCTGTTCGGTTCCTGTGGCATCCGTTCAGTGGAAGAGTTTAGTGGTGTGGAGTGTGCGTGAATGGCGGGTGCGAAGGCATACGACTATGTGATCGTCGGCGCGGGATCGGCGGGCTGCACGCTGGCGGCGCGGCTGAGCGAGGACGCGGACGTCTCGGTGCTGCTGCTGGAGGCGGGCGGCTGGGACCACGATCCGTGGATCAAGATCCCGCTGGGCTGGCCGCGGCTGCTGCTCAATCGCATGCACGACTGGATGTACTTCGCCGAGCCCGAGGAGACGATGGGCGGGCGCGGGCTCGAGTGCGCGCGCGGCAAGGTGATCGGCGGGTCGTCCTCGATCAACGCGATGGCGTATGTGCGCGGGCATCGCGGCGACTACGAGCGCTGGGCGCAAGCGGTGTCGTCGGACTGGGACTACGCGCACGTGCTGCCGTATTTCCGCAAGCAGGAGAGCTGGGTCGGCGGGGCTGACGCGTTTCGCGGCGAAGGCGGGCCGTTGACGGTCGACGTGTGCAAGTTCGCGGATCCCCTGATCGATGCGTTCGCGGAAGCGGGTGTCGCGGCGGGATATCCCAGAACCGACGACTATAACGGGGCGAGCCAAGAAGGTTTCGGTCCGTGGCAGACGACGATCCGCGATGGGCGGCGCTGCAGCACGGCGGTGGCGTATCTGCGGCCGGCGATGACGCGAGCTAACCTCCAGGTCGTGACGGGAGCGCTGGCGACGCGCGTGCTGATGGAGGGGGATCGCGCCGTTGGCATCGAGTACGAGGTCGGCGGCGAATTGATCCGTGTGCGTGCGGATCGGGAGGTGCTGCTGGCGGGCGGCGTCATCAACTCGCCGCAACTGCTGATGCTATCGGGCATCGGCGAGCCGGAACAGTTGCAGAAGCATGGCATCGAATGCCGGGTGGCGCTGCGGGGGGTTGGCAAGAACCTGCAGGATCACATCTCGGCTGCAGTTGTATGGGCGCGCAAGGAGCCGGGGCCGTTTCATCGTTCCATGCGGGCCGACCGCATCGCGACGGAATTGGCCAAGTGCTATCTGTTCGGAAAAGGCATCGCGACGGATCTGCCCGGCGGGAACATGGCGTTCTTGAAGTCGTCGGCCGCGGAGGCCCTGCCCGACATCCAGATGTTGTTCAACGCTGCGCCGATGACCTCCGCGCCATGGTTCCCGATGGTTAAGGCGCCCTATCTCGACGGCTTCGCCTGTCGAGCCGCACTTCTACGTCCAGAAAGCCGTGGCGAGATCACGTTGAAGACGTCGAATCCGCGTGATCTGCCACGTATAAAGCAGAACTTCCTGCAGTCGGAAAAGGACAGGCGCGTGCAGCGCGAGGGTCTTCGCATGGCGCGCGAGATCGGGGCGCAGAAACCGCTGCAGGCGTTCATTTCGAGGGAGCTGGCGCCGGGTCCGGAGAACTGGTCGGACGCGGCGTTGGACGAGCACATCAAGGTCAACGGGATCACGGTCCATCATCCCGCCTCGACCTGCAAGATGGGCAAGACCAGCGATCCGATGGCCGTGGTCGATCCGGCGCTGAGGGTGATCGGCGTGCGCGGGCTGCGCGTGGTCGATGCGTCTGTCATGCCCTATCTCGTCGGCGGGAACATCAACGCGCCCGTCATCATGATCGCGGAGAAGGCGGCGGATTTGATCCGGGGGCGGGCGTTGCTGGAACCTGCGCGGGTTGGTGCAAACGCATCGGCATGACGTGGTGAGCTTCGAGACCCACACCATCTGCGCTTTGTCCTCCGCGCCTGGGCGTGCGGGGGTGGCGGTGGTGCGGGTGTCGGGACCGTTGGCGGCGCGGATGCTGGTGGCGATCGCGGGAGCATTGCCGGAGCCAAGACGAGCCTCGCTCAGGACGATCCGCGATCCGGAAACGGGGCAGGAGGTCGATCGCGGCATCGTCCTGTTTTTCGCAGGACCATCCTCCTTCACTGGGGAGGATGTCGTCGAGATCCTCCTGCATGGCGGGAGGGCAGTCATCGCGAGTGTCCTGGCGCTGCTGGGGCGGCTGGGATGCAGGCTCGCGGAGCCGGGAGAGTTCGCGCGGCGGGCGTTCGATAATGGGAAGATCGATCTCACCGAGGCGGAGGGCATCGCCGATCTGATCGATGCGGAGACGGAGGCGCAGCATCGTCAAGCCGTGCGGCAGGCGGGCGGCGAGCTGCATCGTCTCTACGAGGGATGGCGCGCGGAGCTCGTTACGGCGATGGCGCTGACGGAAGCATCTATCGATTTCTCCGATGAAGCGGATGTCGCCGATGATGCGATGGCGCGGGCGCGGGAGATGGTCGTCGCGCTGACGGCGAGGATCGCGGCGCATCTGAAGGATGGACGGCGCGGGGAGATCTTGCGCGACGGGTTCCGCGTGGTGTTGGCGGGGCCGCCCAACGTCGGCAAGTCGAGCTTGCTCAATGCGCTCGCGCGACGTGACGCGGCGATCGTTTCGCCGGAGGCAGGGACGACGCGGGATGTGATCGAGGTGCGACTCGATCTCGAGGGTTTGCCGGTGATCGTCAGCGATACGGCTGGCATTCGCGCGGCGGAGGGGGACGTCGAGCGCGAGGGGATAAGGCGGACATTGGCGCGCGGGCGCGAGGCGGACCTGGTGCTGTGGCTGATGGATGCGCGAGCGCCGGCGTGGGAGGTGCCGGAGGAGTTCGCGGGCGACGTTGGGCGCGTGATGTGGGTGATGAACAAGGGGGACTTGGTCGACACAGAATGCCTTGCGCAAGCGGCCGCCCCTCACCCCGGCCCCCTCCCCGTTTCGCTACGCTTTCACGGGGAGAGGCAGAATGTTTTCGTTTCTGCTCTTACTGGTGCGGGGATGGCGGAGCTTGTCTCCCGCATTGCGGCGTTGACGCGTGAGCGGATCGCGCCGGACGATGCGCCGGTGATTACTCAAGCGCGGCATCGGGTGGCGCTGGAGGATTGCGCGCGGTGTCTCCAGGACAATCTCGCGCAGGATGTCCGGCATGCGGAGCTTGCGGCGGAAGATCTCCGCAGGTCGGCGAATGCGCTGGGGAGGATCACGGGGAGGGTCGATTCGGAGCAGGTGCTCGATCAGATCTTCCTGCGGTTTTGTATCGGGAAGTAGCTGAGGGGTTGCGGTGTTGGGGTCAGATCCCTGGCTTGATCCGTCGAGCGGATGATGCGACGTGGCGGCCCGAGGTCAGACCCCAAGTCAGCTCCGTAGGCTGGGTCAAGCGTCGATGCAGAGCATCGCGCCCGCGCGCAGCGCGGCTCCGTCACGACGCGATGACGCGCGGCCCAGCGGTGCTCGGTTTCGATATCGGCTCACGCTCGTGAAATGCGATCAATACGCGATGTTGTGTCCGTTATGCTGGGTCGCGCGTCATCGCGGAGCGATGCTCCGCATCGACTGCCTTGACCCAGAGCCTACGGCAACGGTTGGAAGGATGGGATCGGCCAGCAAGAATCTTGTGGGTGAGCTGTGGATGAGCGGTATGTTTCACGTGAATCATTTTGCACAGGCTGTTTCACGTGAATCATTTTCTGGATTCAGCTTCATAGTTTTGCCGCGATGACTCGCGTGCGGTTGTTTCAACTGAAGAACGTGAGGCGTGTGCTCGTAGGTTTCCAGTATTGGTGTGACGGTAACACTTGGCTTTGACCTTTTCGGCTTCGTCGGATACTGGTCGCGACAATCAACAGGGCGAGGGTTGATGGCCCGCGCGAATGCATCGCGAAGTTCACTCATGAAGTATGACGTCATCGTCGTTGGTGGAGGCCATGCCGGTTGCGAAGCAGCGGCGGCGGCGGCGCGCGTGGGTGCGAGGACGGCGCTGGTCACGCATCGCTTCGAGACGATCGGTGAGATGTCGTGCAATCCGGCGATCGGGGGACTCGGTAAGGGTCATCTCGTGCGCGAGATCGATGCGCTTGATGGGTTGATGGGCCGGGTCGCGGATGCAGCGGGCATTCAGTTTCGGATGCTCAATCGGTCGCGTGGTCCGGCGGTGCAAGGGCCGCGCGCGCAGGCGGATCGCAAGCTCTACCGGCAGGCGATGCAGCGGGAGATCAGCGCGCAGGCTGGGTTGTCTGTTGTCGAGGGCGGCGCCGAGGATCTGATCGTCGAGGACGGCCGTGTCGCGGGTGTCGTCACGGGCAGCGGCGAGCGGCTGATCGCAGGTGCGGTGGTGCTGACCACGGGGACGTTCCTGCGCGGGCTCATTCATATGGGGGACGTGCGGACACCTGCGGGGCGGTTCGGGGAGGCGCCAGCGCTAGGACTGTCGGAGCGGCTTATCGCGCTGGGCCTGGCGCTGGGGCGGCTCAAGACCGGGACGCCTGCGCGGCTGGTTGGTGCGTCGATCGACTGGGACAAGCTAGATGTTCAACCAGGGGACGATCCGCCAATACCGTTTTCGTTTCTGACAGACAGTATTCGTGTGCCGCAGATCGTCTGTCACATCACGACGACGACTGAAGAGACGCACAGGATAATTCGAGCGAATCTATCCCGTTCGGCGATGTATTCAGGACAAATCTCCAGTATTGGTCCGCGATACTGTCCATCGATCGAAGATAAGGTTGTTCGATTTGCGGATCGTGAGCGCCACCAGGTGTTCCTGGAGCCCGAGGGGCTGGACGACGACACTATATATCCTAACGGCGTCTCGACCTCGCTGCCGGCGGAGGTGCAGGAGCAGTTCCTGCGGACCATGCCGGGGCTCGAGCGGGTGGTTCTGAAGCGGCCCGGTTATGCGATCGAGTACGATCATGTCGATCCGCGCGAGTTGGCGCCGACATTGGAAGTAAAGAAGGCGCCGGGGCTGTTTCTAGCGGGGCAGATCAACGGAACGACCGGGTACGAAGAAGCGGCGGCGCAGGGGCTGGTGGCGGGACTCAACGCGGCTCGGGCTGCGGGTGGGCTCGATGGGGTCACGTTCTCGCGGGCGGACGCGTATCTGGGCGTGATGATTGACGATCTGGTGACGCGGGGGGTGGCGGAGCCCTACCGGATGTTTACGTCGCGGGCGGAGTTCAGGCTCAAGTTGAGGGCGGATAACGCGGATCAGCGGTTGACACCGGCGGGAATCGAGCTGGGTTGCGTCGGCGAGGTGCGGGCGACGGCGTTTGCGGTGAAGGCCGAGGCGATGGCATCTGGCCGGGCGCTGCTCGTGGGGTTGGCGCTGACGCCAACAGAGGCTTGCCGGCATGGGCTCGAGATCAATCGCGATGGCCGGCGGCGTTCGGCGGTCGAGTTGCTGGCCTATCCGGGGGTGGATTTGGCGCGGCTGGCGCAGATTTGGCCCGAGATTGGTGCGATCGGCACTAAGGTGGTCGAGCAACTCGAAGTCGATGCCCGTTATGCTTCGTATGTGGAGCGGCAAAATGCCGATGTGGTGGCGCTGAAGCGGGACGAGGCGGTGCGAATCCCCGCCGATTTCGAGTTTGGGCAGATTTCTGGGTTGTCGAACGAGATTCGGCAGAAGTTGGAGCGGCTGAGGCCGGGTTCGCTGGCCCAGGCGGCCGGCATTGACGGCATGACGCCGGCGGCTCTGCTGCTGCTGAGGGCTTATGTGAAGCGGCAAAAGCCGCGTAAGACCGCTTAGAGGTCGAGTTGAGCGATAAAAATCAACTAAAGATTGGCAATGCGGGTGAGTTTGCATCTGCATTTAAAGTTTCACGTGAAACTTTGGATCGCCTCAACCTATACGAGTCTGCGCTCAGGTTGTGGCAGCGGCGCATCAATCTTGTGGCGAGTGCAACACTAGACGACGTCTGGCATCGGCATTTCGCCGATAGTGCCCAGCTTGCGTCGTGGGTTCCGCCTGGGGCGCGGTCGATCGTTGATCTGGGATCGGGGGCCGGATTCCCGGGGCTGGTGTTGGCGATCCTGTTTTCGGGAGCGGCCATGGATGGCCATGGATGGCCACGCGTTACGCTGGTCGAAAGCGATACGCGCAAGGCGGCTTTTCTGCGCGAGGTGGCCCGGCAGACCGGAACGGCTGTGGAAATCCTGTCGACAAGGATCGAGAATCCCGAGACTCAGGTTAAGCTGGGGAAAGTGGACGTCGTGTCCGCGCGCGCGCTGGCGCCTATCGAGCGTTTGCTGGGTTTGGCTGCGCCGCTGTTCGGGGAGCAGACCGTCGGTCTGTTTCTCAAGGGTAAATCCGTGCAGGCCGAAATAGAGGCCGCACGTGCGTTGTGGGCGTTCGACGTTACTCTCGTGAGCAGCGTGACTGCCGAAGACGCAAAAATTGCGGTGATCCGGCAGGTGCGCAGCTCAGCGAAGGCCTAATTGGAGGGCTGTGCATGAGCGCGACGACTGGAGCCTATGCCGGGGTTCGGGTGCTGGCGATTGCCAACCAGAAGGGCGGCGTGGGCAAGACCACGACGGCGATCAATCTTGGAACCGCGCTGGCCTCGATTGGCGAGCGGGTCATGATTGTCGACTGCGATCCACAGGGGAATGCCAGCACAGGCGTTGGTATCAGTCCGGAAGAGCGGCGGCTGACGACGTATGACGTGCTGGCGCAGCGGGCTTCGCTGGTGCAGGCCGCGTTGCCGACGGCGATACCGAATTTGTCGATTGTGCCGGCGAATAACGATCTCGTCGGCTTCGACGCTGAGCAGCCCGGCGACCGCGGGCGCATGTTTCGGTTGCGCGAGGCTGTGGCCGCCATGGCTGGGCAACCGGGTGGTGCGGCATGCGGCTATGTGCTGATCGATTGCCCGCCGTCGCTGAATTTGCTCACGCTCAATGCGATGACGGCGGCAAATGGGGTGCTGGTCCCGGTACAGTGCGAGTTCTTTGCGCTCGAAGGTATCACCCAGCTCAAGGAATCGATCGAGCAGATCAAGCGGGCGCTCAACCCGCATCTGGAAATTCAGGGTGTCGTGCTGACGATGCATGATCAGCGGACCGGGTTGTCGCGGGATGTGGCGCGCGACGTGCGGGCCTTCTTCGGGGCCAAAGTCTACGAGACATTGATCCCGCGTAACGTGCGGGTGGCGGAAGCGCCGTCGCACGGACAGCCGATCCTGCTGTATGACTACGATTGCCCGGGCAGCCAGGCCTATATCCGGCTGGCGACCGAGATCATCGAGCGCGAGAGAGTGCTTAAAGCTGCGTAGTGTCAGCTTGTCAGGTGGACTTTGGAACGCGAACAGGGCGAGGACGAACAAGCGATGCAGCCACTGCAGAAGAGCCGGCTCGGTCGGGGGCTGGCATCGCTGATCGGCGAGCCGCAACAGCGCGCGGAGACCGGGTTGCCGCCCGAAGGCGAACAGCGGCTGGTGCCGATCGATCTGGTGCGGGCGGGACGGCTCAATCCGCGCAAGGATTTCCGCGAGGAGGATCTTGCCGATCTGGCGGAGTCGATCCGGCAGAAGGGCGTCGTGCAGCCGATCGTCGTGCGGCCCGATCCGGCCAGCGGGGGGTACGAAATCGTCGCCGGCGAGCGGCGCTGGCGGGCGGCGCAGCGGGCGCAATTGCATCAGATTCCAGTGATCGTGCGCGATCTGTCGGATCAGGATGCCCTCGAGATCGCGATTATCGAGAACGTGCAGCGCGCGGACCTCAATGCGATCGAGGAAGCTGGCGGCTATCGCGAGCTGATGGAGCGGTTCGGCTACACGCAGGATAAGCTGGCTGAGGCCATCGGCAAGAGCCGTAGCCATCTCGCGAATACGTTGCGCCTGCTGAAACTACCGACGCCGGTGCAGGAACTGTTGCGGCACGGTGCGATTACGGCTGGTCATGCGCGTGCTCTGGTGGGGCGCGAGGATGCCGAGGTGTTGGCGCGACAAATTGTGGAGCGGGGGCTGAACGTCCGCGAAGTCGAGGCGATGGTGCAGGGCGACACGGTTGCTTCCGGGGCGGTTGCGGCGAACGCGAATACGACGCGACAGCCGCGCGAGAAGGATCCGGATACGCGAGCCTTCGAGAAGGAATTGACTGACGCGTTGGGGCTCAAGATCGAGATCAAGCGGGGGTCCGGCGAGAGCGGCGTGCTGACCGTCAAATACGGGAACTTCGATCAGCTCGACTATATCCGGTTGCGGCTGATTGGTGGCGGCGGGGCGGGCTGACGGAGCGGGGCTGTCGCGTACTTGCCGGATCCGGATGTCGTGTTGAGGTCGGTAATTCTGCGACCTATTGCTCCGAAATGTCGGGCTTCGCGCAAAGGGCGCTCAGCACCGACCTACGAGCGGCATCATATGCGATGCCTTGCTGGCAGAAGGCTGGGAGGCGCGTGGGGGGTGGGTGCCAAGCGACTGATTTGTAGTCCCACAGTTTGTACACAGTTTGATGTGGCGTTTGCCTTGTTCTATGAGACTTTACAATTTGCTGTATTTTCGTAGTTTTATTGATTTTTTGTTGGATTGATCCACAAGTGCTCGTG
The DNA here is from genome assembly GCA_945903565.1 of Devosia equisanguinis. Taxonomy (GTDB): domain Bacteria; phylum Pseudomonadota; class Alphaproteobacteria; order Rhizobiales; family Hyphomicrobiaceae; genus CAMDPA01. The sequence goes on from CAMDPA010000029.1 coordinate 11,523, forward strand.
ATGTGACGATTTTGAGTTGCCTAAATACTAGGATGTTTTTTTTGAGGATTTTGCGCGTGAAACTGCGATGGAGCGGCCGAGAAACAGATGATTCGCGGACGAGGCTAGAGCGTCTTGGTTGAGGTGACGTTCATCTCTTGGCCGCTGTTCGCGTTCAAAACTTGTGGTAATATCGTTGATTTTCAATGGGTTGCTTTTCCTGCTTCGTGACGATCAGGGAGTAATGCTCATTGCTCGGTTGCTTGGCTTGGTAGCCCTGGCAAGGGTGTAGGTCTGGCGCCGCTCGCAATGGTAATGACGGGCACGTTGTATTCTACCTGAGATTGGTTCATGGCTTCAGGTGGAATCGGTATTGAATCGGGCAAGCCGTGAGTCTCGTGTCGGCTCCACGATAGTACTCGCGTAGAATGACAAGTAAAATTTGGATTTTGACCCTGACCGCAGTTATGCGGCCGGCAGGAGAGCCATAATGAGCGGATTTGAACTTGTAAAGCGCCGTCTTGCCGCTGGATATAAGTTGCGGTTTTATCAGGACTACTATGGTCGGCAGTGGGTGAAAATTCACGGCGGCTGGATGTTCTGGCGCAATGCTCGAGTTTATCTTCGTAATGAAGAGATGCTTGATCTCAAGCGGGCCATGGCTGACCGCAGAGGTTCGCGGAGCGGCGTCGTTCTCGATGCGCGCTCGGTCGACGCAACCTGAAATTGGTTTTTTGTTTTATGACGGCGGGGCGGTGAGGTGGCGTCTGCCACACGCTGCCTGGAACGTGTTGCGCAATAAGCAAGCGATGGTCATTGGCCCCACGCCGCCTGGAACCGGCGTTATGGCGGCTGCGCGCGTTGCGGCGGCCGCGTAAGATACATCGCCTACAAGTTTGCTTTTGCCAGAGCCGGCGGGAACGCGGTTGATGCCGACGTCGATGACGATGGCTCCCGGCTTTATCCAATCGCCTTCGATCATTTCCGGACGGCCGACAGCCGCGATCACCAAGTCTGCTCGGCCCACGACTTCAGGCAAATTGCGGGTGCGGGAGTGGGCAATCGTGACCGTGCAGTCTTCGGCCAGCAGAAGCTGCGCCATTGGTTTGCCCACGATGTTGGAGCGGCCGACGATTACGGCATCCATTCCGGTCAGCTTTGGGCTTACACTCTTTGCGAGGATCAAGCAGCCTGCCGGAGTGCAGGGAACGAGTGCTTGCTCGCCAATCGCTAGGCGGCCGGCATTGACCGGGTGAAACCCGTCGACATCCTTTGCGGGATCAATGGTCTCGATGACCTTCTTCGCATCGATGTGTTTGGGCAGTGGGAGCTGCACCAGAATGCCGTCGACTCTGTCGTCGGCGTTGAGGCGGGCGACCAGCGCGAGGATGTCTTTTTCAGGGGTGTCCGCGGGAAGGCGATGCTCGAACGAGAGCATGCCGGCTTCCGCGGTCTGCTTGGCCTTGTTGCGCACGTAGACGTGGCTTGCAGGGTCTTCGCCGACCAGGACAACGGCGAGGCCAGGTGTGACACCGCTGGAGGACTTCAAGGACGCTACCGCGCGGGCGATGTCGCTGCGCAGGGCCTCGGCAATCGCCTTGCCATCGATGATACGGGCAGTGGTCATGGTTCGAGGTCCTTCGGCTCAAGTCTCGAGATCTGCGATTAGTGTGGCAAGGCGGCGCTCGATGTCGGCTGCTTCACCAGCAATGGCAACTGTTTTCGTGCGCGACTTGTGGCCGCCGATCAAGGTTACATCGCGTTTGGGAACGTCAATCCATCGAGCGACGAGGGCAGTCAGCGCGGTGTTCGCGGCATTGTCCTCGGGCACGGCGCAAACACGCGCCTTGAGGGCTGGACCGTCCGGCGTCGTCGTCAATCCTTCGATGGCGTCGCGACCGCCCTTGGGCGTCAACCGGACGCGGAGCACCACGATTTTGCCGGCGCGGCGCCAGGGGCTCGATTCTGCCGTGATCATCACCTGAATAGGGGGACGATCCAGCCGTCGATAACGACGGAGCGGAGGAAGAGGCATGCCAGCAGCAGAATAATGGGCGAGACATCGATACCGCCGAGGTCGGGCAGCATACGGCGGATGGGGCGTAGGAACGGTTCGGTGACGGCGGCGATGAACTGCGACAGTGAACGTACGAACGGGTTGTGACCGTTGATGACGTTGAAACCGATCAGCCAGGACAGGACGACCGCCGCAATCACGATGTATTCGTAGAGGTGGATCAAGTAGGCGATGAACGCCAACAACGGGATCATTCGGCAGTCCTTCGCTTTGCTTGCCTCGGCGGCGTGGTTTAAACGCGCGGCCGTGTACGGGCAAGGGGATGCAGTGTGCTTGGTTGCTGGTGAGACGGCTGAATTTCAGGCGGCTGTGTCGGGCCAGATCTTGGCGCAACACAGTACCGCCGCGTACCATAACGTGAATGGCGCGGATTGCGGGAACAAAGTCGTGGTTCTGAACAAAGTTGGGTCGATGAGACATCCTCTCGTGCGTGCGTGCGGCTGGTTGCGTGCGGGCAAACAGGCGATGGCGATGCTGGTGGCACTTGCGACGGCGGCCGTGGCGGTGCCGGCGGTGGCCGGCCCGACGCTGTTGATCGATGACGCCACGGGGCATGTGCTCTATGCCGAGCAGCCGGACCAGAGCTGGTATCCGGCATCGCTGACGAAGCTGATGACGGTTTATGTGACTTTCGCTGCCGTGAAGGCAGGCAAGATCACCATGGAAACGGTGGTGCCGCTGTCGGAGAAGGCGCGTGGACAGCCGGCGACCCGCATTGGTCTCAGGCTGGGGATCGACCTCAACGTCGAGCAGGCTGTGCGCGGGTTGATTCTTCGGTCGGCAAACGACTTTTCGATGGGGTTGGCGGAGTTGATCGGAGGGAGCGAGGAAGGCTTCGCCGAGATGATGAACGCTGCGGCCAAGCAGCTCGGTATGACGCGCAGCTATTTCACCAATCCGCACGGGCTGCCCGATCCGGCACAGTTGTCGACTGCGCGGGACATGGCCGTGCTGGGGCGGGCGCTGCACAAGGACTTCCCGGAGAGGGCGGAAATGTTCTCGACGCCGAGCTTCATCATCCATCGCGGCACGTTCCATTCGCAGAACGATCTGCTGCGGACGCTGCCGGGGGCCGACGGCATGAAGACCGGGTTCACCTGCGGGGCGGGCTACAACGTGGTCGTGAGCGCGACGCGGGAGGGACGGCGGATTATCGCGGTCGTGCTTGGCGAGGCGATGCGCGACGAGCGTTCGCTGCGGGCGGCGGCGCTGATCGAGCACGGCTTTGCCGTAGCCGAGTGGAAGCGGGTGCTGGGCGCGCCCAAGCTCGACAAGCTGGCGCTGGATCCACCGGCGGTGCAGCCGGTCTACGACATGAGCAAGGAGACGATGACGCGGACTTGCGGAAACCTGAAGCGGCGCTTGCGGCAGGTCGCGCAGGCAAAAGCGGTGAGGGGGCCAGCGCCCGCGAAAGTCGATGCACCCCCGGTTGTGCCTTCACAGGGCCAGGCCAAGGGTGGGTGAGCGGATCTTCTTGCGCGGTCGCGGATTTCGAGCATGATCGCTTGAGTATCTGTGCCGATCAGGGAGGAACGCATGTCTCGCCGGGGAATTCGGGCGTCGTTGCTGGCTGCCGTGACGATGGTGGTCTGTGCGCAGGCCGTTGCGCAGGGCGCGGAGGTCAGGCCGCTCGAGGCGGTCAAGGCTGAAGTGATGCGGCGGGCGGGCAAGATCAATCCGTTCGATCACATCAAGCAGGATGACGCCAAGGCGATCCTCGCCACCATCAAGACACTCGATCAAGACGAGTGGGGCACTGCGTGGTGCAAGGTTGGCCAGGAGTATGAAGCCAAGGGCGATGGGCGCGCGAAGGCAGGGGCGCCGTCGAAGGAGTTGGCGGAGATCTACAGTCTGGCCTTCAACTATTGCCAGATCGGCCGGTATCCGGTGCCGAGCTCGCCGGGCAAGATGGCGGCCTACCAGCATTCGGTGCGCCAGTTTCGCAAGGCGGCCAAGCACTTCGAGGTGCCGCTAGAGATCGTCGAGATCGGGTTCGGGGCCAAGAAGCTCGTCGGCTATCTGATGATTCCGAAGGGGCTTTCGAGGCCGCCGGTCGTGATCCACTGGGGTGGCGTCGATGGCTGGAAGGAGGATCGCCAGCGGCAAGTGGCGCATCTGCACAGCGCGGGGCTTGCGACGCTAACCGTCGATATGCCGGGCACGGGGGAAAATCCGACGCTGTATGGCGATGCGGATGGCGTGAAAACCTATCAGGCGTGGATCGATCATTTGCTGACGCGCGCGGATGTCGACGGCAACCGCATTGGCGTGTGGGGTGCGAGCTTCGGCGGTTACTGGGCGGCGCGCCTTGCCTACGAAGAGCCAAAGCGCATCAAGGGCGCGGTGTTCCACGGCGGCAACGTGCATCTGGGGTTCCAGGAAAAGTGGCTGCGGCCGGCGTTCACGACGGGTGGGGCGACCTATTTGTTTGGCGCGGCGAGTCTGCTCGAGGCGCGGGGGCGGGCGATGGGCACGACGTCGCTGGAGGCGTTCCTGACGGCGGCGCAGAAAATGTCGCTGGTGCATCTGGGGCTGATCGACAAACCGTCCGCGCCGATCCTGGGCGTCAATGGCAAGCTCGACGATCAGGCGCCGGTCGAAGACATCTATCTGCTGATGGAGCACGGTACGCCGAAAGAAGCGCGGGTCTATGCGAAGGGCCGTCACATGGGGCGTGAGCCCGGCCAGGACGAGCGCGAGATACCCGGCATGATCTCGGCGTGGCTGAAGGACAAGCTGACGCGGTGAAATGGGTGAGTGGCGAATGGCGAATGGTGAGTGGGGGAGCGCATGAGTACGCAACGAGCGGCAGAGCGGACGCTGGACGAGGTCAAGGCGGAAGTGCTGCGGCGGGCCGGCAAGCTGCATCCGTTCGAGGGATTGCACGTCGAGGATGCTAAGCGCGTCACGATGGCGCTGAAGAGCCTCGACCGGGATCATTGGGCGGCGGAGTGGTGCAAGCTCGGCAAGGAATACGAGGACAAGGGCGATGCCGCGGCCAAGGCCGGCGCCACGGGGAGAACGCTCGCCGAGCCCTATATGCTAGCGTTCGATTACTATCGCACCGGGCGCTATCCGACGTTCAGCTCGCCGGGGAAAAAGGTCGCCTATCAGCATTCGGTGCGGGCGTTCCGCAAGGCCGCGACAGGGTTCGAGGTGCCGCTCGAGATCGTCGAGATACCGTTCAAGGGCCAGAAGCTCGTCGGCTATCTGCAGAAGCCAGCGGGTGTCGCGCGGCCGCCTGTCTTGGTGCAATGGGGCGGCGTCGACGGCTGGAAAGAGGACCGTGTTCTCCAAGCCGCGACGCTGATGCGGCATGGGCTCGCCTCGCTTGCGATCGACATGCCGGGCACGGGTGAGAGTCCGGTGCTGTGGAGTGCACCGGAGGCGGAGGATACCTATCGGGCGTGGCTTGATCATGTCGCCGCGCGCACGGACGTGGACGGCAGCCGGGTCGGCGTGTGGGGCGGCAGTTTCGGGGCGTACTGGGCGGCGCGGCTGGCGCATACGTGCGCGGACCGGATCAAGGGCGCGGTGTTCCACGGCGGCAACGTGCATCTGGGGTTCCAGCGCGATTGGCTGGTGCCGGCGTTCACGACGGGTGGGGAGACCTATCTGTTCGGTGCGGCGAGCCTGCTGGAAGCGCGCGGGCAGGCGACCGGTTGGAAGACGATGGAGCAGTTCATTTCAGAGATCGGGCGGTTTTCGCTGCTGACGATGGGGCTGCTGGATAAGCCATGTGCGCCGATATTGGGCATCAACGGCAAGCGCGACGATCAGGCGCCGATCGGGGACGTGTATCTGCTGCTGGAGCACGGGAGCCCGAAGGAGGCGCGCGTCTATCCGGAAGGGCGGCATATGGGCCGCACGCCGGGCATGCCGGAGGAGCAGATCTGGGCGACGATCGCGGGGTGGTTGAAGGGGAAGATGGGGTGAGGAGGTTGGATACGTTGAGAGATGAGGGCTGGGCTGGACAGCACCGCCGTCAATCCCACCAGAAAACCCAGGTGTCGGCCAGCATGAGATCGGCGGCGTACTGCGCCAGTACGGTTTCCTTCAGTTCGACCGGGTCTGGTCCGAACAGAAAGTGCTCGCGGAACACATGAGCGGCTTCACGGAAGGTCTTCGGCTTGCGCTCGATCGAAAATTCGAGCTGGTCGTTGCCGACGGCGATCAAGCGGGCGCCATACCTCCGCTCCCAGTGGCAGGCCACAGCCGCGAGCGTCGTCGACTTGGGAACCGCATTCCAATTGCCCCAGTCGAGATAGACTGGAACTTCCCAATGGTGCGCTGTGGGAACCTCGACGATCGCGACGTTGTCCCACATGACCCGGTCCATGCCGGGATACTCGTAGTCCGTGAGTAGCCAGGGATTGGCCTCTTGCGGCTGAGCAATGGCTGCCGGCAGCCGTTCGAAAATCTCCATGTCGACGATCCGACCGTCGTACAGGCTTTCGCCATGCCAGCGCTTCAACTCTCGATCGAGATGAGCCCGGCCGCTTTCCGCGGAAGGCGGATCTTACGCCAACTCGCCGGCCGCGGTGCGGCACCTCGTTCCTGGATCGATGGCTTTCGAGTTCCAGTTGCCCGGCGGAACAATGATTGGCGTCACAGCCCGTTTGGCCGAGGTCAACTGCGCAGCTTCGAGTGCAGCCATGGCCTCGTAGCCGGGCACGATTTCGAAGGGGTAGCCATAGTCGGAAACCGCGTGGCGCCAGCGCTCGATCTTTTGACGCTTGATCTCGCGTCCGAACTCGACATCACGGCTCATGAGCGATCCTCGGCCTTGAACCCGAACTATCACACGATAGCATGAAGTATGGATGGTGCCTGCTCGTATCTGTCTGGTGGTCTTATGACCCAGACGACGACCCGTCGCGCCTTCAACCAAAGCCTTGATCCAGTCTACGGTTGGCGCTGGGACGCGCGCAAATCCGCGCTCATGCGCACACTGTCGCCCCAGGTCGAGAGCCAGATGAGAACGTCGGTGGCGAGGGCGATGGCGCGCCTGAGGGTTTGCGCGCCAGGGCCAAGTTCACAGAGATTCGATTGGGCCAGAGTGAGGTGCGCATGCTCCTCGACGCGGATCGAGGCGATGAGATCGTGCAGCTCAGCGTCGCGCTCGACAAGGAAGTGCAATTGATCGTCGAGATGGTGGTGGACGGCTTCCTCGACGGCGGCAGTGCATATCCAGATCGAGCGGCGGCCCATGAGGGCGGTGGCGAAGCCAAGCAGCTAGCCGCCGATGCTCCACAGCGACATGATCCGGCATGGGCGAGCGAGGCGCGCGTGCATCGCGGCGCGGAATTTGGCGCGGTGTTCGGTCTCGTGACCGAGCATTTCGCTCAAGGTTGCGACGATGTCGGGTAGAGCCAGCGCGCGACGGCGATCTGGGCGGAATAGATCTGGATCGCACCGTGCTCGCCGGCGTGGTTGACCTTGACGATGCGGCGGATGGTGAGGGCGTCGCGATGAGTGAGGGTTGTTGACGTGGCGGTCTGCATGAAATTTCGCCGATAGCCGACAAGAGATGGGGTCAGACTGGTTTTGCTTGCCCGCTGTTCGCAGGACATGTCTGACCCCGACGTGCTCACGCCATCGCCTTTTTCAGGTTCTCGTCGATCTTATCCAGGAAGCCCGTGGTCGACAGCCACTTCTGGTCGGGGCCGACGAGGAGGGCGAGGTCCTTGGTCATGAAGCCGGCTTCGACAGTGTCGATGCAGACCTTCTCCAGCGTGTTCGCGAACTTGATCAGATCAGGGTTGTTGTCGAGCTTGCCGCGATGGGCCAAGCCGCGCGTCCAGGCGAAGATCGACGCCATCGAGTTGGTCGAGGTCTCCTTGCCTTTCTGATGCTCGCGGTAGTGGCGCGTCACGGTGCCGTGCGCGGCCTCCGCTTCGACCGTCTTGCCGTCCGGCGTCATGAGGACAGAGGTCATCAGGCCGAGCGAGCCGAAGCCCTGCGCCACGACGTCCGACTGTACGTCTCCGTCGTAGTTCTTGCACGCCCACACGTAGCCGCCCGACCACTTCATCGCGGCCGCCACCATATCGTCGATCAGGCGGTGCTCGTAGGTCAGCTTGCGCTTGTCGAACTCGGCCTTGAACTCCTTGTCGAAGATCTGCTGGAACAGTTCCATGAAGCGGCCGTCGTACTGCTTCAGGATGGTGTTCTTGGTCGACAGGTAGACCGGATAGTTGCGGGCCAAGCCGTAGTTGAACGAGGCGCGCGCGAACTCGATGATCGATGCATCGAGATTGTACATCGCCATCGTCACGCCCGAGCCCGGCGCTTTGAACACCTCGCGCTCAATTACCTTGCCGTCGTCGCCGACGAACTTGATCGACAGCGTGCCGCCCGTTGGGAACTTGAAGTCGGTCGCGCGGTACTGGTCGCCGAATGCGTGGCGGCCGACGATGATCGGCTTCGTCCAGCCCGGCACGAGGCGCGGCACGTTCTTGCAGATAATTGGCTCACGGAAAATCACGCCACCCAGGATGTTGCGGATGGTACCGTTCGGGCTGCGCCACATTTCCTTGAGGCCGAACTCCTTCACGCGGCCTTCGTCCGGCGTGATGGTCGCGCACTTGACGGCGACGCCGTGCTTCTTCGTCGCGTTGGCTGCGTCGATGGTGATCTGGTCGTTGGACTCGTCGCGCTTTTGAACGGACAAGTCGTAGTACTCGAGCTTGATGTCGAGGTAGGGGTGGATCAGCTTGTCCTTGATGAACTGCCAGATGATGCGAGTCATCTCGTCGCCGTCCATCTCGACGACGGTGCCTTCGACCTTGATCTTCGCCATTTTTGAAATGCCACCTTTTGCGAGTTGGGATCGGCAACGGTCGTCGGACTGACGAAAACGTTCGGCGCGCGCACTTTGCTTGCTTCACACTCGACAGGCCGGTGTAAATTTGAACGCGACCTCCGGAGCCGTGGCGCGCTCTATAGCATCGCCGTTCCTGCCGTGAAAGCGCGCGGGATCACAGACTTAAGCCGTATCCGCACTCGCACGGCGGTTTTCGATGGGGCGGCCGGATTCGCGCCGGGCAAGGCTTCGTCTGACCGCTTTTTGGGGAGATCATTTCAAAGCCGCAGCAGTTGCTCCGCGTTTCCTTGAGCGATGCGGGCGCGATCGCTTTCGCTGACCGGCAGGTGCTGCAGGAAGCTGCGAGACTCCTGCATTGAGCAATACGGATAATCGACGGAGAACATGATGCGATCGGGGCCGACCTCGAGCAGGAGGTTCAGGAAGGTCGGCATGAAATTGAAGCCGCCGAACGTGTAGTGCACGTTCTGCCGGAGGTAATCAGCCATCGGTCGTTCGAGCTTGGTCAACTGCGGTGGCAGGTTCTTGTTCATACGCGGCAGCATGAATGAGAGGCCTTCGCCGAGGTGGCCGACAATAACCTGCAGCTTGGGATGACGGTCGAATACGCCGCCTAGAATCATGCGCATGACATGAACAGCGGTTTCGATGTGCCAGCCCCATCCACCGCTGGCGAAGACACCCGATACCGCCGGGGAGAACCCGCCATAGAGCGCATCGACCACGGCTTTCGGCGGAACCGTCGGGTGGAGATAGATGGGCACGCCAAGCGCTTCGGCCTGCGCGAGTATCGGGGAGAAGAAAGGGTCGTCCAGATATCGGCCACGGGCGTGTCCGTTTATGTTCGCGCCCTTGAAGCCGAGCTTGCGTACACAGCGCTCCAGCTCGGCCGCAGCGATGTCCGGCGCCTGGATGGGAAGCGACGCAAAGCCCGCGTAGCGCGTGGGATGCTGTTGGATCGCGCTGGCTAGAGCGCTTTCCACTTGATGTGAATCAAAACAGTTACAGGGGATTCCCTCGGACGCGCAAATCAGATTCGGATTCCACCGGCAGCAACGGCGGGGATCGCGATGGCGAAGGGATACTCGAAAGATCTCAGGGTGCGGGCCGTCGC
>CAMDPA010000030.1 GCA_945903565.1 Devosia equisanguinis
GACGGCTTCCCATCTTTGCCGAATGGCTTGTCTGTCGATCATGCAACGGCGTACGACTGTTCGCCGGGACAAGGAATCCCGCGCTGCCGAGTCACACGGTCGCACGCACACAGATCACGATTCAGCTTTTTTGCGATCCGTCCTTAGTCCTGGTCACCAGCCTGTGCTCAAAGCTGTCGTTGACCGAGGGCATTCATGCAGGCGAGCAGAACTGGGACCTCAGGACCACGTTATCGCTCGTGCTGGGGCTGGCATACTTGGCCGTTGTCGCGCTTGCTCTTGCAATGCTCGTCACCGCAACGGTCAACGCTCTGGCCCCACTGATGAGCCACGGTCTCAGTCGCAGGCTCAATCCGCTGACCATGAGCCAGCTCAGGAGCACCGCGCTCGGCAGCGACACCACGGTCGATCGCGCTGTTGATGCGGAGGACTGGCCGATGTGGCTGGGGCATGGCTTTCCGCCCCTGCCGGAGCCGCTGGATACGCGCCTGCAGGCCTTCAGCGATACTGCCATCAGCAAGGTGGTGCCGAAGTTCCGCAGCGCCATGCGCCAGTTCACGGCGACCGAGAGCAGGTCGAAACGGATGGACATGCTGTCGGAATATCTGACTTGGGAGGAGCTGATCCACACCTCGTATTTCCAGCATCCGGAATTCCGCAAGCTGCTGGCCTTCGCCCTGACCCAGGCGGACGGATTCCGGGCGACGCAAGCCTTCGTGCAGGATCCGGACTATGAGCTGGTTGCGGACTGGTACTGGCAGATCATGCGTGCCGTCGCGAGACCGGTCTGACATGGGTTGGGCAACGCAGGTGAACGGCTGGCCTGCCATCGACGCCGTCCTTGCTATCCGCGTGACCCAAAAAAACTCATGCTGCGTCTGTCGGGTAACATAGTCCGCTTCGGGTCCTTCACGTCGCCACAGATGTGCGCATGCAAACATCCCATGACAAGTATGGTCTGAAAGCGGAAGCAGCGGGTTCGCTGGTGGCGCTTCCTGTTGCTGGTCGGTGAAGACCGACCATCGACGACAACGCAAGCAGAGCGCGTCGCTGGCGTGCGCGTGCCAAAGGCGCGCCCCCCTCTGCAATGCAGGGTTTCCAAAGGGCTAGCCCTTTGGCGGGATCGAAGAGTCGTGCACGTGCACGCCTCCGGCATGAGGCCCTTCGTCTTGCGACCGGCTTCCCGAAACGCGCCTCGTTTCAACCAGCCTTCATTTTGAACGCCGCTGCGCTGCGCTGGAGCTGCAACAGCAGTTGAGCGGAGACGCGGCCGGTCTGGGGCAGGGCGTTGTCGCGCTCGAAGGCGCGGATGCCCTGGATCAGCTCGATGTTCATGCGGCCTTCGCCGCTGCCGGCCGCATAGCCCAGCGCGATCAGCTTCTGGCGGATATCACGGATCAACCGGTCGGCCGCCGAGCCTTGCGCCACGCCGAAGCCCTGGCCGGGCGGCGGCGTATTGACGGCGGAGGGGCCGACGATCAGGTCGCGAAGCAGGGCCTGGGTCGGCTCGCCGGTGATCGGCAGCGCCTGGGCCTGCTCGTAGGCGACGATCGCGGCATGGACGAGGGGGCTGGGCTTGCCGTCGAGCTGGCCGGGATAAAGCCGCAGTTCCTTCAATTCGCGCTGGATCGCCCGCACGGTGTCGGTGACCTGACCGGCACTACCCGAGGGACCCGCGCCCGCGCGCATCGCCTTGCTGTCGGTGCCCGCCGCGGAGGTCTTGCCGTCGAGTCGCGGCTGGAACAGCAGCAGATTGGCGCACACGCTGAGGCTCATGGCGGCAAACAGCCAGCAATATGTACGGGCACGCTGAGGCGACATCATCGGAGGCTCCCACGCAAAAACCTCTAGGCGGAACTCCCCTGTCCCGCCGTGAGCACTCCTTTATCGAAACATAAGGGTTGAGGTTCCGTTAATTGCGGTTCGATTTCGCGCATTTCCCCGCGCGGTGGGCGGCGTGGCGGCCCGGAAATTAGATAAAAGTCGCTTCAAATCCGACCACGCGTTCTGGCGCAGACCTTAAGGTTGCTCCGTTACCTTGACGGCTCATGTAACCGTGTCCTGCGCATCACCAGGGGGTAAGCGCATGTCGATCATCAGAGCCGGATTTGTACTGGCGGCCGCCGTGATGCTGTTGCCGGTGGAAGAAAAGAAGCAGGCGCAGTTGGCGAGCACCGCCAGCCTGACCGCCGAGCGCACGGCCTCGTTCTGCGAGCGCAACCCGAGTACGTGCGCGACCGGCAACGATCTGTGGGCGCTGTTCCTCCGCAAGGCCGAGTTCGGCGTGGAGCTGGGCGCTAAGCTGCTGCGCGAGCAACTTCTGCGCGGGACGGCCGAGCCGCAGGCGATCCCGGCGTCGGCGCCAGCGGAGGCAAGGGCACCAGCGGCTGTCCCCGCGCTTCCCCAGCAGGCGCGCGTCGAGCCCGTGCAGCAGCGCCGCACGGCCTATCCGATGGATCATCCGCCGAAGTGGCGCTGAACAAGTCCAGCAGCCCCACAGCGTCGAAAACGCACATCAGGAGATCACTGGGCTTGCGGCGGCCAGGGCTCGGCGCCTATGTGAGGAACCAAGAGCCGCGATGCGGCTTTGTCGTGCAACCCTGAGCCCGCTTGATGTCGCTCGAAGAGATCCGCTCGAATTTCGACCTGCTCGACGACTGGGAGGATCGCTATCGCTATGTGATCGAGCTCGGCCGCGCGTTGCCGCCGTTCGACGATGCGCTCAAGACCGAGGAGACCAAGGTGCGCGGCTGCGCCAGCCAGGTCTGGCTCGTCTCGCGCGTGATCCCGGGGGCCCCGCCGCGGATCTCGTTCAGCGGCGACAGCGATGCGCTGATCGTGCGTGGCTTGATCGCGATCTTGCTCGCCGCTGTCGATGGGAAGACCGCGCAGGAGTTGGCGGCGATGGACGTGCCGGCGGTGTTCGCCGGGCTCGGGCTCAAGGAGAACTTGACGCCGCAACGCTCGAACGGCCTCGCCTCGATGATCGCGCGCGTGCGCGCCGATGCACTACAGGTGGCTGCAACCGCCAACGGTTGATTTGCTTCAGGCCGCTTCGCCGCTGTCCATGTGCGGACGGAAGTCCGCCGTTCCCCAGCTTCTGACCTTGGACTGGCCCGGCTTATCCTGCCGCGCGAATCCATAGTGGCGCGCGAGATGGGCGAGCCCCAGTTGCAGCACGACCTTGCCCGCGCGCCGCGGCCAGTCGCCATTGCGCTCCGCCTGCTCGAGCCCCTTGAGGAAGCAGCACACGTCGAGCAGCATGCCTGCCAACTCGGGCCCCACCGCCTGCAGCGCCGCATCGACCCGCTGCCGGGCCGCCACGACCCCCTCCGCCTGCTCCATTCCGACACCCGGCGCGCCACGCGATCCCCCGCCCGGCAGCGATGTGGGATCCCATGACGCGGTAACCCTCGGATTGAGGTGAGCACGCTCGAAATCGGCGCGGAGACGCTCGCCGGCGAGAAACTCGTTGTCGCCGATCATCGACTTGCCGTCCTTGTCGCGGCGTTGCCGAAGCCAGGCCAGCGGGCTTTCGCGATCGTTCATGATCGGTTTTACCGGGCCCCGCGGCCCCGCGCGTGCTGAGCTCTTGGCCGGATCCGCCTTCGCTTCGGCGCGAGGCGATGCCGTCCCGGCCGTGGTGCCGCAGCTTTCCGCCGGACGGTTCAGCATCGCCCGCAGCGCCGCGATGCCACGTCGCGACAACACGAATGTGTGCTCACCGGACGGCCTCAGCCAGCCCGCGCCGAGCATCCGCGCGAACTCGCCCGCCGCGACGACCGGATTGGGCCCAGCGCGATTGGCCTCCTCGATCACGCCCCCGCCATCGGGCGCTTGCCGCAGCATTGCTTCCCGCCGTGCCAAGGCCTTCATCCGCGTAAGCAATAGCTGATCGTTGCCGGAAGTGATGTCTTCCATGCCGGTTTCCTTCGATGCTGATTTGTTTGGTGAGAGCGCTCTAATCAGAGTTCGCAAAAGTCTGCTTAGCCGGCGGCCAACTGCGTGCAAACCGGGGAAGCGCCGCCAGCAAGCGATCGTGTCCGCTTGGTGCCGTTGATGACGTGAATGACGAGGTCGAGCAGGTTGATGGCGTCGTCGAAGCGCCGATCGTCCCGCCGCTGCTCGACCACGCCGCAGGCGTGCGCGACTGTTGTGCGGTCACGTTCGAACAGTTCGCCGACTTCGGTCAGGCTCAGGCTGCAGCCGACATGGGCGATATACATCGCAACCTGGCGGGCCAGGGCGACGTTGGCGCGTCCTCGCGTCGGCTGCCGCAAGAGTTCGGCGTCGACGTCGAACACACCAGCCACCGTATCTTCGATGACTTGGCGCAGGGCAGGCGCCAAAGAAGCGGCGTGCACATTGGGCGTGTGCCTCGCAGGGAAAGGAGGCAGGCCGGCAGCCAAACGTAAGCGAGCGGGATCGACCTCGAGGCAAGACGACTTGGGTGTCATCGGTGTGCTCCACGTGCGCAAGTCGTTCAACGGATCCGCCCACCCTGTTGTACGAACTTGGAATTAAATGAGTATAATCGAGCTATTGGAGAGGGCGGCTTCGATATAGGCAGATAAGTGAATGGCGGGGATAAATACCCAGTCCAGTTCATGCAGCGCCGCAATTGCGCGGCAAAACCTAAGAAACCTGGGAACATCGTCCCAATACAGCGACGCGACGTGCCGAGTCGTTTGATTGAACGACGTGCACAAAGGGCGTCAGGCTCTCGAACCAAGGAAATCCCCGTAGGCGTGGCGCCGGTTACTTTCACGCGATCGATGTCGCGGAGAGCAACGAGAATGTCAGGAAAGTCAGTCGCAGGGCCATGGCGCTCGCGCATTCGAGCAGCACGTTTCGAGGCGCGCGATGCGCTGCCGCCCAGCCGGGATGCTAGCCGCTACGATCGAATGCGGGACGTGCCGCGCCTGCTCCCCCTCCTGGCCACGGAGCTATTGGAGCCGGATCGCGAGACAACGCCACTGGCGGCTCATGCGCGCCTGGTCGCTCACCTGAAACGCGCGCTCAGGGCAGAGCGCACACGCGGCAAGGCCGGCCACTGGAGCTATGACCTGGGGCGGCATTCGGCCTTGCTCAGGGCATTCAGATGCGAGGAAGCAGCGCTTCACGCAGCCCAACCGCCTCAAGCTACTTTTCGCGTCGGGTGCCCAGACCCATCTTGCGAGCCAGATCCGACCGCGCGGCGGCATAGTTCGGCGCGACCATCGGATAGTCGTGCGGCAGGCCCCACTTCTCGCGATATTGCTCCGGCGAGAGGTTGTAGTGCGTGCGCAGGTGCCGCTTCAGCGACTTGAACTTCTTGCCGTCCTCCAGACAGACGATGTGATCGGCCGTAACCGACCGCTTGACGGAGGTGGCCGGCTTAAGTTCTTCGCGCTCGGGCGGCGGCGCCTGTCCGTTCACGCGCGACAGGGCATGATGGGTGGCCGCGATGAGCTTCGGCAACTCGTCGGCGGCAAGCACGTTGTTGCTGACGTAGGCCGCAACGATCTCCACCGTCAGCTCCATGAGATCGCTTCGCGGCGCCTCGTCCATACCGGTCTCCATACGCTTTCTCGCTGCGCTCTTGAGGAATTTGATGCTTGTTCGCGCCGCGCCGCCGCCAGATATTTACCAGAACATCTTGGCCAGAGAGGCTGAAAATGGGGCTTGGCGGCAATCCAGTAGCAGTGTTGGACAATACGCAGAGCATCCTGTCAACATCGAGTGCTGTGAAAAACTTGAGCGTTACTAACGAGCGTGGACAAACGCAAGGAAACGCATCGTCCAGCAAGATTAACTTTCGTGTTCGCAAGGCTCCGTGGCCGCGGTCCCGTTCAATCGGGACGACAGGTTCGCCCCACGAATGCCGCCCTAGGCGACCCCTGCGATTGCCGCATATCTCCTCGCGCGACTATGATTGGCAGTTGAAGGCAGCAGGCGGCATAGTGCGCGTAACGCGGCGCTTGCCCAATTTTGGCGCGTCGCTTCGGGAGGTTCACATGGCCAGCAATGACAAGTCTGCGGGTGGTGCCGCGGGGAAGATCGTCAAGTCCGATGCCGAATGGCGCGGCGAGCTCTCGCCCGAGGCGTTTCGCGTCGCCCGCAAGCACGGCACGGAACGGGCGTTCACCAGCCCGCTCAACGACGAGAAGCGCGGCGGCATGTTCTCGTGCGTGTGCTGCGGCACGGCCCTCTTCACGTCGGACGACAAGTTCGATTCAGGCACGGGATGGCCCAGCTTCACCCGGCCTGCCGAACCTGCCGCGGTCGGCGAAAGCGAAGACAACTCGTTCTTCTCGCGCCGCACGGAAGTGCATTGCGACCGCTGCGACGCGCACCTAGGGCACGTTTTTCCCGATGGTCCCCGCCCGACCGGCCTGCGCTATTGCATCAACGGCGTGTCGCTGAAGTTCGAGCCGAAGGCGTGAGCCGGTAATGTACCGGCCGCAAGCTGATCGGCCCCGGCGTTCCGTTCGTTGTCTTTCGCTCGTGGAGTGGCCGTGACAAACGACGGTCGCGTGGTGTCAGGATCAGGCAACTATGACGCTGGAATGACCAGCTATGCGGTGCGCGCATTGCAACCGATTGTGCGATGCAACAAAAAGACTGGTCCCCCCTCGCTTCTGCCCCCATGTTCGGAACTCATTGAATCAGAGAGCCAGCATGGAGAGGCCGGTCAGATGGGAATGAGTAACGCCAGGAAAGCCGAGATCGGGCCGACGCTGCGCGTCAAGAACGAGCCGCCGTCGCTGGAAGAGGCGATGATTGCGGCCGCTTGCATGTCCGATGACGTGACACAGCAGATTGAGATCGCCGCGTCTTTGCTTGGGATGCCGCTCAATGATGCAACCACGAAGGCGCTCGCCGCCGCCAAGCCGCGGGGCAATGTTGTCGACATCACCGTGCATGGCCGTCCGCAGCGCTCGGTGGTCGTGGAAAAGAAGCGGATCGTGCGCCCAATGGACCGGCCGCTGACAGGCGCTGGGCGTGCCGTCACCGGACAGTTGCGGCTCAACCGCGCCTGATAATGCGAACGGCCGATCCCAAACGGGATCGCTACAACGCAAGATAAAACCCCGGCGCCCTGTTTGAGTGCCGGGGTGCGCTCGTCGTGGGGCGAAATCAGCGCTTCGTTACTCGGCAGGGCCCTTCGCGCTGGCCCGCTCTTCCGGCGTGAACGTCGCCTTGCTGCGCGCTTCTTCAGGCGCCGCCGCGCGATACCGGCCGGCCGAAGCCGCCATCGACCGCATCGCAGGCGCAACCGAAGTCATCGCGTAGTTCAGTGCATGCGCGCTTGCGACACCGATTTGCGCGCCGACCTCCCAGGCATCCTGATTGGCGCCGAGATATTGCACCAGCCAGTTGCAGCGCTCTTGCCGGTCGACCAGCAATTTGCGCACGCTGTCCGCCGTCATTTCCCGGCTGGCGTTTTCGTTCCCATCGGTCAGGATCGCGAACGCGACCCGCTCGTCGGGAACCAGCGTGACCTTGTCGATACGCGACACGACCTGTGCCGTCGCGTCGAACAAAGGGGTCATGCCGCGCGGCACGAACGTTTCGCGGGTAAGCTTGGGGACGTCGTTGATCCGGCACGCATCGATCACGGCATCGATGCTTTCTGAATCGAACGTCGTCAGCGACAGGCGCGTGCCAGCCTTGGACTGAACCTTGAGGGAATTCACATATTCGTTGAAAGCGTCGATGGTTTTGTCGCGGCAAGCCTCCATTGAACCGGAGCGGTCCAGTAGCACATGGACGTAAAGGCGACTGTCGGCCATGATGTAATAGTTCTTCTATTGGCGGACGCCTCCCTCCAGAACGTAGAGATACAACGCGATTATGGCGTTATGCCGCACGCGCGCGCCGCAGTCAGAACCGATCCGGAGCCCCGCTCATGCCGTCCTCGCCGCCCGACTTGACGCAGCCCACGCCCCCCCAGCCTCCACGTGCGGCGAAACGGCCGACTGAGACCTCGTGGCACGGCATCACGCTGGCCGACGAGTTCGCCTGGCTGCGCGCCGATAACTGGCAGGAGGTGATGCAGGAGCCGGCGGTGCTCGCGCCGGATATCCGCGCTTATCTGGAAGCCGAGAACGCCTATACCGACGCGATGCTGGCCGGCAACGCCGCTTTGACCGAGACGCTGTTCCAGGAAATGAAGGCGCGCATTAAGGAGGACGATAGCTCCGTGCCGCAGCCGGATGGTCCGTGGGCGTATTTCTCGAGCTTCGTCACCGGCGGGCAGTATCCGCGCGTGTGCCGTCGCCCGCGCGATGGCGGCGACGAGCACGTCCTGATCGACGGCAACGCGGAAGCCCAGGGCAAGGCCTATTGGACGATGGGCGCGGTCGCCCACAGCCCCGACCACAAGCTCCTCGCCTACGCCGTCGACGACAAGGGCTCGGAGACCTACACGATCCGTATCCGCGACATGGCGACCGGCCGCGACCTCGACGACGCCGTGCCCGGCACGCGCGGCAACATCGTGTGGGCGGCCGACAGCGCGACGCTATTCTATATCAAACTCGACGCCAACCTGCGCCCGCTCGAGGTCTGGCGCCATGCGGTGGGTACCGCCGGCGACCAGGACGTGCTCGTCTACAACGAGCCCGACGTCGGCTACTACGTCGGTGTCAGCCAGACGCAATCGGGCCGTTTCGTGCAGATCGACATTCACGATCACCAGACGAGCGAGGTGCATCTGATCGACGCGAAGGCCCCCACGTCGCCCGCCTTTCTCGTCGTCGCCCGCAAGTTCGGCCACGAATACAGCGTCGATCACCACGGCGATGATCTCATCATCACCACCAACAAGGACGGCGCGGAAGACTTCAAGATCTGCACCACGCCGATCGCCTCGCCGGGCCTTGCGAACTGGCGCGATTTCGTCCCCCACAAGCCCGGCCGCTTGATCCTCGATACCGTCGCCTACAAGGGCCATCTGGTCAGGCTCGAGCGCGAGGAAGGTCTGCCGCGCATCATCGTGCGGCGCTGGGCCGACGGCGCCGAGCATTCGATCTCCTTCCCCGAGGAGGCCTATTCACTGGGCCTTTCCAGCGGCTATGAGTACGACACGACCACGATCCGCTTCACCTACTCCTCGATGACGACGCCCGCCCAGGTTTACGACTACGACCTGGAAACGCGCGAGCGCACATTGCGCAAAACGCAGGAAGTGCCCAGCGGCCATGATCCCGCCCACTACGTCACCCGCCGCGTACAGGCCCGCGCCCGCGACGGCGAACTGGTGCCGGTCTCGCTGCTCTATCGCAAGGACACACCTCTCGACGGCAGCGCGCCGTTGTTCCTGTACGGCTACGGCAGCTACGGCATCGCGATCCCCTCGGGCTTTTCGACGACGCGGCTGTCGCTCGTCAACCGCGGCTTCGTGTTCGCGATCGCCCACATCCGCGGCGGCAAGGACAAGGGCTATCGCTGGTACACCGGCGGCAAGCACAAGACCAAGCTCAACACCTTCACCGACTTCATCGACGCGGCCGAGCATCTGATCGCGGACGGCTGGACCACGCGCGGCAACATCGTCGCCAACGGCGGCTCGGCCGGCGGCATGCTGATGGGCGCTTGTGCCAACATGGCGCCGGAATTGTTCCGCGCGATCATAGCCGACGTGCCGTTCGTCGACGTGCTCAACACCATGCTCGACAAGGAGCTGCCGTTGACGCCGCCGGAATGGCCGGAGTGGGGCAACCCGATCGAGAGCGCGGAGGATTTCGCCGCGATCCGCGCCTACAGCCCCTACGACAACGTCGAGGCCAAGGCCTACCCGCACATCTTCGCCTACGGCGGCCTGACCGATCCGCGCGTCACCTACTGGGAGCCCGCCAAATGGGTCGCCCGCCTGCGCGACCGCAAGACCGACGACAACCTGCTATTGCTGAAGATCAACATGGACGCCGGCCACGGCGGCGCCTCCGGCCGCTTCGAAGCGCTGCAAGAGTTGGCGATCGACTATGCCTTCGCCGTGCAGATCGCCGGCAAGGCGGGGGCTTGAATGGTGGCGGTCGCGATGACAGCGGGAGTGCACATGCAGGATGAACACCCGGTGGTCGACGGCGAGCCGCAGCCCCAAGTGGCCAAGTGGGTGGCCCCGAAGATCTGCGCACGCGACGTGGCCGTGTACTACGGCACCAAGCAGGCGCTGACGAATGTCAGCGTCGATATTCCGCCCCAGGCCGTCACGGCTTTCATTGGCCCCTCCGGTTGCGGCAAGTCGACGTTCCTGCGTTGCTTCAACCGCATGAACGACACGATCGACGGCTGCCGGGTCACGGGCAATATCGCGATCGACGGCCGGGACATCTACACCGGCAACATCGACCCGGTGGAGTTGCGCGCCCGCGTCGGCATGGTGTTCCAGAAGCCGAACCCGTTCCCCAAGTCGATCTTCGACAACGTCGCCTTTGGCCCGCGCATCCACAGCCTCGCTAAAGACAAGGCGGATCTGGAAGCGATCGTGGCCGAAAGTCTCGCCAAGGCGGGCCTGTGGGCGGAGGTCAAGGATCGGCTTGGCGAGCGTGCCATGGCGCTCTCCGGCGGTCAGCAGCAGCGCCTTTGTATTGCGCGTGCCATCGCGGTAGAGCCCGAGATCATTTTGATGGACGAGCCCTGCTCCGCGCTCGACCCGATCGCTTCGGCGCACATCGAGGAGCTTATCGAGGAACTGCGGGAGACCTACTGTATCGTCATCGTCACGCATTCCTTCGCACAGGCCGCCCGCGTCTCGCAACGCACGGCATTCTTCCATCTGGGCGAGCTGATCGAAGTCGGCGACACCGAGCAGATCTTCTCGGTCCCGCGCGAGCAGAAGACCCAGGACTACATCACAGGCCGTTTCGGCTGAGGAGGCACCTATGGCCAGCCATATCGTCAAGTCCTACGATGCCGAACTCTCCGAGCTCGACCGCATGACCGCCGAGATGGGCGGTCTCGCCGAGGCGTTGTTGCGCGATGCGTTCTATTCGCTCGAGCGGCTAGATCCCAAGCTCGCCGAACAGGCGGCCGCCAGCGACCGCACCATCGATGAGATCGAGCAGAGACTGCAGGAGCGTGCGATCCATTTGATCGCCAAGCGCCAGCCGATGGCCAACGACCTCCGGCACGTCATGACGGTGTTGAAGGTGGCCGGCGACCTCGAGCGCATTGGCGACCTCGCCAAGAACATCGCCAAGCGGGCGGTTGCGATCGCCGGCGAGGACCATTCCAAGCCGCTGATGGCCGGCCTTGCCCACATGAGCAAGCTGGCTGCGCACCAGTTGAAGGACGTGCTCGATGCCTTCGGCGCTAGCGACGACGCCAAAGCGATTGCCGTATGGCGCGCCGATGCCGGCCTCGATGTGCTCTACAATTCGGTTTTTCGCGAACTCCTCACCTACATGATGGAGGACCCGCGCAATATCGGACTGTGCACGCACTTGTTGTTCGCCGCCAAGAATCTGGAACGGATCGGCGACCACACGACCAATATTGCCGAGAACATCCACTTTCTTGTTACCGGGCGCGTTCTCGCCGGCGACCGCCCCAAAGGCGACGAAACCAGCAGCGCGCCGATCGGCGGCAATCAACCATGACGCGCGAGGGATAACGAATGGCAGCCCGGATACTCGTCATCGAAGACGACGCAGCGATCGTTACGCTGCTTCAGTACAACCTCGAGGCGGCAGGCTACGAGGTGGCGACGGCCGGTGATGCGGAGCAGGGCGAACTGTTGTTGTCCGAACAGTTGTTCGACATGCTGGTGCTCGACTGGATGCTGCCGGACGTGTCCGGCATCGAGCTATGCGCGCGGTTGCGTCGTTCCGGCAAGGCGCCGAAACTGCCGATTCTGATGCTGACCGCTCGTGGCGAGGAGGCCGATCGCGTGCGCGGTCTTTCGATCGGCGCCGACGATTACGTCGTCAAGCCGTTCTCGGTGCCGGAGCTGATGGCGCGCGTCAAAGCATTGTTGCGGCGCGTGTCTCCCGAGCGCATCGACGATGTGCTGACCCGCGGCGGCATCGTGCTCGACCGCGCCGCCCATCGCGTGACGCGAGGCCAGCTCGAGATCGCGCTCGGCCCCACCGAGTACCGCTTGCTCGAAGCCCTGTTGGAGAGTCCGGGCCGTGTTCTCTCGCGCAGCCAGCTCCTCGATCGCGTCTGGGGCAACACCGCCGAGATCGACGAGCGCACCGTCGACGTGCACGTAGGCCGGCTGCGGAAAGCCTTGGTGCGCGGCGACGAGCCTGACCCGATCCGCACGGTGCGTGGGGCGGGCTATGTGCTGGATGATACGGTGTAGTGTCCCGTCTCCCCGCCCCATGCCATCTTGCCGCCGGGGCGGCTCGCGCATAGGGTCCGCGCGCCATTCAAGCACTTGCAACACCACGCGCCCCGGGAGAAAGCCTTCATGTCCGCCAAGAAAGTCATCGACGTACACGCGCATATGCTGAGCGAGCCCATGATGCAGCGCCTCCGCAAAGAAGCGCCGGACATCGGCTTCGAGCTGTCGGCGATGGATGGCCACGGCGCCACGCTCCGGATCGGCGCGATCGTGCAGACGCCCTATGCACGCGGTGGCTGGGATCTCGACAAGCGGTTGCAGGACATGGAGGCCGCCGGCATCGACATGCAGGTCGTGACGGTGGTGCCGCAGACGTTCCTGTACGATCTCGAACCCAAGCGCACCGAAGCGCTGTGCGAGATCCAGAACGAGATGCTGGGCGATCTCGTGCGCGCGATGCCCGACAAGTTCCAGGCCATCGGCACGGTGCCGCTGCAGAGCCCGGAGCTGGCGGCAACCGTGCTCGAGCGTGCGATCAAGAAGCACGGCCTCAAGGGCATGATGATCTGCTCCCACGTCGAAGGAAAGAACCTCGACGATCCCAAGCTCGATGTGGTGTGGGCCAAGGCCGAAGCGCTCGGCGCGTTCATTCTCGTGCATCCGCAGAAGGTGGCGGCCGCCGATCGGCTCGGCTCATATTACTTGCGCAACCTGATCGGTAATCCGCTGGAGACGACGATCGCGGGCGCATCGCTGATCTTCGGCGGCGTGCTGGAGCGCTTCCCGCGCATCAAGTTCTGCATGTCGCACGGCGGCGGCTTCCTGCCGTATCAGACCGGGCGGTTCATGCACGGCTGGGCGGTGCGGCCCGAGCCCAAGACCAACCTGCCGGTGCCGCCGAATGTTTCGATCGCGCGGCTCTATCACGACACCATCCTGCATTCGGCGCCCCATCTGGAGTTCCTGATCGGGCAGTCCGGCGCCAATCACATCCTGCTGGGTACGGATTATCCGTTCGACATGGGCATGATGGATCCGGTGCGCTATGTCTGCAGCCTCAAGATCACGGGCGACCAGCAACACGCGATCCTGGCCGGTAATCCCGATCGCCTGCTCAACGCGGAGTGATCTGCGGGAAGGATACCGAAGATGAGCGTATCGCTCAGTATAGCGCTGTATTTCGTGATCTGGTGGACGACGCTGTTTGCGGTGCTGCCGATCGGTGTGCGCACACAAGGCGAAGCCGGCGAGGTGGTGCCGGGCACACCTGCCAGCGCCCCGGTCAAGCCACGCGTGTTGTGGGTGCTAGGCGTCAACACGCTGGTTTCGGCGGTGGTATTCTTCATCGTCTGGCTGGCGGTCGTCTATCAGTGGGTGCCGATCGAGCGCGGGGGCATTCCGGGGCAATAACAGCGCCCACCCGTACGCTAACCGGATCTTCATAACGCAGGCGGATGATTGGTGGCGCTGCGGTGGGCGCGGTTTCAATCTCAGTTGCGGGGCGTACGTCATGGAACAGCCGGTTCGCGAGCCGCTTGGCATTCCGCTTTGGCTGAAGCTCGCCTACACCGCGTTCATGGCCGTTCTGATCCCCGTCTACTGGATGAACTACGGCCCCAGCAACTTCCTCTACTTCTGCGACGTCGCGCTGATCTTGACACTGGCCGGCGTGTGGCGGGAAAGCCGTTTGCTGATCTCGATGTGCGCGGTTGGCATCCTCGCCCCGCAGGTGCTGTGGGTCACCGACTACTTCCTCAACTTCTTCGGCGTGCAGTTGACCGGCATGACCGACTACATGTTCGACAAGTCCAAGAGCATGTTCCTGCGCGGGCTGTCGCTGTTCCACGGCTGGCTGCCGTTCCTGCTCGTCTTCCTGGTCGCCCGCATGGGCTATGACCGCCGCGCCTTGCCGGCGTGGACGGGGCTCGCCTGGGTGCTGTTGCTCGTCTGCTACTTCTTCCTGCCGGCGCCTTCGCCTGAGCTGGCTGGCGCGGTTGCCAACGTCAACTACGTCTACGGTATGAGCGAGACCGCGCCGCAGACGTGGATGCCGCCGCTGGCCTGGCTCGCCTGTCTGATGATCGGCCTGCCGCTCGTGATGTTCCTGCCAACCCACGCCGTGTTGATGTGGTGGCAGGGCCGTATGGAACGCCTGGCGCGCGACCCCAAACTGGCCGGCGCTTAACGCCGGTATCACCCGCTCGCGGCGTCGTTTCCGACCAACCGCGCGCGCCTCAGCGCGGCAAGGTCTCGGCTGCCCGTACAGAAGCAGGCGATCCTCAGCTGTTCGACGACGACTCCGAGACGTCCGCTCAACGCTTCGCCGCCGAGTAACGCGGCATCCAGAACGCCGGCCGCGAACCCGCCGAGATCCGCGCCGAGCCGGATCGACTTGGCGACATCGAGACCGTCGCGCAATCCACCCGACGCAATCACGGTTGCCGACGGACACGCCGCCCGCACATCCGCGACAGCGCGCGCGGTCGGGATGCCCCAGTCGCGGAACGGCGCGGCGATCTCCTTCGCGCGCGCGTCGGTGGCGCGTTCGGCCTCCACCGCCGCCCAACTCGTGCCACCCGCGCCGGCCACGTCGATGATGCGGATGCCCGCATCCCATAGCCGCCGCGCCATCGCGCCCGAAATCCCCGCGCCGACTTCCTTGACGATCACCGGCACCGGGCTCGCCTTCGCCAGCGCGGCCAACGCATCCAGCACGCTGCGCCAGTCGCGATCGCCCTCCGGTTGCACGACTTCCTGCAACGGATTGAGGTGAACGATCAGCGCGTCGGCGCCGATCATGTCGACCGCACGGCGCGCCATGTCGCTACCGTCCCAGCCGCGCAACTGCGCCGCGCCGAAGTTGGCGAGGATCGGCACGTCGGGCGCCGCGTCGCGCAGATGCCGGCCGAACCCGCCACGCGCCAGGCCCTGATTTCCACCCTCCAGCGCCACCCGCTGCGAGCCGACGCCGAATGCGATCCGCAGATGCTGCGCGGCTTCCGCGATGGCGCGGTTGATCCCGTCCGCCCGCTCCGGCCCGCCGGTCATTGAGCTAATCAGCAGCGGCGCACCGAGCTGCCGATTGAGAAACGTGGTGGAGACATCGACGTCCGCCAGCGCCATTTCCGGCAACGCCACGTGCTCGAAGCGGGTCGCCTCCAAGCCGGTCGTCACGCCGTGCGCTGCGACATCGCGCTTCAGCACGATGTCGAGATGCTGCGATTTCCTGGTGACGCCGTCGGTCATGGCTCGTTCGGTTTACATGCAGCCGGGTTCGTATCGTCCGGTACGGCGCTGCTTTCCGCAGGATCAGCATAGCAGTGCTGGCAACCCGCGGTATCTCGAACGTGATACGTGGTAATCCCCGCCGCGGATCGCTCCGGCTGGATGTAGCCCGGTCCGATCGGTACCTTGCCGTGACCGCCGGGAATGTCGAGCACATAGGTCGGCTGCGCTAGCCCCGACAGCCGTCCGCGCAGACCACCGACCAGCGCCTGCCCGTCCGCGATCGTGGTGCGGAAATGCGCGGTGCCCGGGGCGCGATCGAGATGGTGGAGGTAGTAGGGTTTCACCCGGCACTCCACCAGCGCGCGCAGCAGCGCTTCGAGCGTCTGCGGATCGTCGTTCACCCCGCGCAACAGCACGCTTTGGCTGACCATTGCGACGCCCGCGTCCACCAAGCGTGCAATCGCCGCGCGCGCATCGGCCGTCAATTCACGGGCATGATTGACATGCAAGGCGAGCCACACGGCCTGTCCGGTCGCACGCAGGGCGGCGACCAGCTCAGGCGTCACCCGCTCCGGCGCGACCACGGGCACCCGCGTATGCCAGCGCAGCACCTTGACGTGGGGGATCGCCCCAAGCGCTTCGGTCGTCTCGCGGATGCGCCGCGGCGACAGCACCAAGGGATCGCCGCCCGACAGGATCACCTCCCATACGCCCGGGTTGGCGCGGATGTAATCGAGCGCGGCGGCGGTCTCGACGGGTGACAGCGGCGCGCCGTTGTCGGGCCCGACCATCTCGCGCCGGAAGCAGAACCGGCAGTAGACCGCACACACCGCAACGAGCTTGAGCAAGACGCGGTCGGGGTAGCGGTGGATGAGACCCGGCGCGACCTGGTGCGCACCATCGCCAATCGGATCGGCGCGCTCGTCTGCCCGCTCGTCGAGCTCGCGCGCATCGGGTAGGAATTGCCTGGCGATCGGATCATCCGCGCCACCGGCCTCCACCAGCCGCGACATCGCCGGCGTGATCGCCACGGCGTAGCGCTCCGCGACGCGGCGTAGCGCATCGTCGGGCGTGGCAATGGCGGGCTCGGTGATATGTCGTTGCACGGCGCTGTAGGCGCTCCGGTTCAAGCTGCGGCGCGCGATCACGCTGCCGAGCCCTGGAACTAGCAGGTTTCGGGCTGTTGACCAGGGGACGATGGGATCAGCGCCCCAGGAACCGGCTGATCTCCGCGCCAAGCGCCTCCGGCGCCTGCTCGGTCGGCATGTGGTCGCAGCCCTCGAGCACCGCAAGCCGTGCGCGCGGCAACGTGCGCGCCAGCCGTTCGCCGGTCGACAGCGGAACGACGCTGTCTTCCCGGCACCAAATCACCAGGGTCGGCTTCGTCATGGTCGCATAGCGCGCGATCATTTGTGGGAATTGCGCCGGTACAATCTGGTTGGCGGTTTCGATCAGGGCATGCGGGCCGCCCGGCTCCGACAGCGCACCCGCGTAGATCGAGATGTCGCGGTCGGTGAGGCGGTCGAAG
Organism: Devosia equisanguinis; assembly: GCA_945903565.1. Classification (GTDB taxonomy): domain Bacteria; phylum Pseudomonadota; class Alphaproteobacteria; order Rhizobiales; family Hyphomicrobiaceae; genus CAMDPA01. Next base: position 17,031 of record CAMDPA010000030.1, read on the forward strand.
CCGACCTGCTCCATCATGAAGGCGATGCTGGTGGTCAGCTCCGAGGGCGCCATCAGCAGCGCCAGGTAGGGCAGCACGGGCCGGCGCAAGAAGCGCACGCCGGCCGAGAACTGTTGCGGGAAGGCCGGCGCGTCGATCACGACCAACCGCGTGATGCGATGCGGTTCGATCCGGCGGTCGAGCGACAGCAGCAACGCGATCATGCCACCGTAGGAATGGCCGATCAGCGTGATCCGCGAGAGGTTCTGCGACGTGATGAAGGCCCGCACCACCGCCGCTTGATGGGCCGGCGAATAGGCCAGGTCGAACGGCTTGTCGGAACGTCCAAAGCCGCGCATGTCGAGCGCGATGACGCGGTGGCGCTGGGCCAGCCGCGGCGCCACCTGCCGCCACGCGTAGCTCGAACCGCCAAGCCCATGCAACAGCAGCAGCACGGGGCCCTTACCCATCTCCTCGACGTGGATCGAGAGTGGCGGTTGCCCCTCCGGATGGAGCTGGACGTGATAGCGCCTTGAAACGCTCGATGGGTCCGCCAGGGCGGGCCCAATCGCCACGAGCATGAATGCCCAGACGAGGGCCAACCAACGCAGCATCGACAATCCCAACCCCACGGCCTCGCCAAGCCCCACTGCCTCGCCAAGCAATGGCCGAACGATAGCCGTGGCTGGTTGCCAGGGGATTAACCGGCGTGCCGTTCGGGAACGCGGCTATTGGGTCGAGGATATCGCCCAGCGGGCCCGCTCCTGCACTTCTTTCGGCGCCTCGATCACCTTGCGCAGCAGCTCGTGGACCTGCTGGCCGGTGCGCGGCGAGTTGTCGAGCCGCGCCTTCTCGATTTCCTCGATATAGCCCTTGTCGGCCATCGTCGCATCGAACGCCTTGCGCAGCGCCGCGACCCGATCGGCCGGCACGGCCGCATTCACCAGATACGGCCGCCCGAACTCCTGCACGGTCGCGAACAGTTCCATCGCCTTGCGATCGGCCGGGTCCTTGACGAAATCGAGCGCCATCGGCACGCCCGCCTTGGTGGCGGCTTCATGCGGCGCCAGCCCGAGCTGGTTGATGATGCGCGCGGTGCCCTTGTTGATGAGATCCGGCGAGCGCGCAAACAGCGACGACCACGCATAGCCGCAGAACCCGTCGATTTCCTTGCGCTGCAGGGCGAGCACCAGATCGGACGTGCCCTTGTAGCCCGAGATCATCTTGATCTTGGCTTTGGAGAGCTTGGCGAACATGACGGTGTGGTCGTGCGTGGTCGAGCCGATCTGGTCGCCGCCGAACACTGCCTCCTTCTCGTGCAGCTCCGCGTAGCTCTTGACCGCACTGTCCGTGTGCATCAGGCACAGTGAGGTGAACGCCTCCGCGCTGCCGATGTACTGGAACTTCAGCGGCTCATAGAAGATCTGCTTGGGGTCGCCAAGGATCTGCTCGACCAGTGCGCCGGGCTGGTTCGCCAGCATCACGGTGCCGTCGCGGGCTGCGACATCGGCGAGGAACGTGGTGGCGTTTCGTCCGCCCGCGCCCGGCATGTTCTTGATCACGAAGTTCGGCGGACCCGGCATGTGCTTGACCATGTGCCGGGCGATGATGCGCGCGTAAGCATCGAACCCGCCGCCGGGCGGCGAAGCCACGAGAATGTCGATGTTGCGGCCCTTGTAGAACGTGGCGGGGTCTTGCGCGGCGGCCGGTGCGGCGAGGGCGACCGCAGCGGTGAGCACGGCAGCCGTCGTACGGATCAAACCCGATTTCACGATCATTCTTTCCTCCCGGATGGCGACTGGATCGCTTTGCCCGGCAGGCTAACATGTCGTGGCGGCAGCACAAGTGGCGCCATACACACATCGTGAGAACACAAAAAAAGCCGGCGCTTACGCACCGGCTTTTGGACAGTTCGGATTGGCGTACGTTCACCCCATCGCGGCGACGGCGCGGCGGGCCATAACGGCGACGGCGTTGGCGCGGTACTCGCCAGAGAAGTGGATGTCCGACATCAGGTCCGCGTGCGGGATCGTGATGCCTTCAATCGCCTTGGCCGAGAAGTTGGCCGACAGCGCCTTTTCCATCGCGGCAACCCGGAACGCGCTCGGGCCAGCACCGGTCACGGCAACGCGGACGTTGGAGCCGTACTTGGCGACCATCACGCCGACCACCGCAAAGCCCGAAGCGGGGTGGCGCAGCTTCATGTACTTCGCCTTGTCCGGCGCCTTGAAACGCACGCCGGTGACGATCTCGCCGGGCTCCAGCGCGGTCGTGAACAGGCCCGTGAAGAAGCTGTCGGCGGGGATCTTGCGCTTGGTCGTCTCCACGACCGCGTCAAGGCCGAGCACGGCGGCGGGGTAGCAGGCCGCCGGGTCCGCGTTGGCAATCGAGCCGCCGATCGTGCCGCGATGGCGCACGGCGGGATCGCCGATGCCGTCGGCGAGCTCGGCCAAGGCCGGCAGCACGCGCTTGACGTCTGCGTTGGCCGCGACATCCGCATGGCACGTCATCGCGCCGATGAAGACTTCCTTGCCCTCGACCTTGATGCCCTTGAGGGCACCGACCGCGCCGAGATCGACGATGTCGCTCGGTGCTGCCAGGCGCAGCTTCATGCTTGGGAGGAGCGACATGCCGCCGGCCACCAGCTTGGCCTCGGACTCTTTGGCCAGCAGCGCCGCGGCGGCGGAAACGTCGGCGGGACGGTGATAATTGAAATCGCGCATGGGGTCGACCTTTTGAATAGGGGAGTAGGGAATGGGGAGTTGGGAGTAGGAATAGCAGTAAGAGTTTTCGAGGGGACTGTTCGAATAAACGCCAGCGCGCGCCGATGTCGTTGCCACTCCCTACTCACTACTCCCTATTCCCCACTCCCTCCCTTCAAGCCTTCGCGGCCATCTTGCCGCTGGCGTCCATGATCGCTTCCACGATGCCCTGATAGCCCGTGCAGCGGCAGATGTTGCCCTCGAGCTGACGGCGCACCGTAGCTTCGTCCGCGTTCGGCAGGCGATTGGCAATGTCGACGCCCATCATCACCATGCCCGGCGTGCAGAACCCGCACTGCAGACCATGATGCTCCTGGAACGCGGCCTGCATCGGATGCAGCGTGCCGTCGGCGGCAGCCAAGCCCTCGATGGTCGTGACGGTGCGTCCGTTGGCTTGTACGGCGAGCATCGTGCACGACTTCATCGCCTTGCCGTCGACGTGGACGACGCAGCAGCCGCATTGCGTGGTGTCGCAGCCGACATGCGTGCCGGTCAGCTTGAGGTTCTCGCGGATGAACTGGACGAGCAGGGTGCGCGATTCCACGCTTCCCGACACGGCCTTGCCGTTCACCGTCATCTTGATTTCGTGACCCAACGTCGTCTCCCGGCTCTGGCGATTGATCTGGTGGCCGCTGTTGTGCCCGAATGCGGGCGGCTTGCCAAGCGGGCAGCGCACAGGGTGGATTTGCGGGTAGCCGCACCCGAGCGCCGCGTTAGTGTTTTTGTGGGGATTGGCTGGGAATTGTCTGCGCGCCGCTACGCCCTGACGGGGCTGCCGGGAGCTGGTCTTGCATCCGCCGGCCCAAGGCGCGCGCGAGAACCGTGGCCCGGCGCCAGTTGAAGAAGCGGGGTACGCGGCTGCAATAGCGCCGGTAGGGCTCGCCATAGGCCGCCTCGAGCCACGGCTCCTCAGCCATCACCATCAGGGTGTAGACAGCCATCATGGCCGCGCACAGCACGTAGGCCGGCGCACTGTCGGCGGCAAACGCCAAGCAGCCGTAGACAACGACCAGCATCGCGTTCTGCGGATTACGGGTCCAGCGATAGATCCCGCCCGTGACGAGACCGTCCTGCGCGCAATAGCTGTTGTCCCGGCCCAGGACCCGGAACGAATAGATGAACAGCGCGATCGATGCCGCAAGCAGCGCGAAGGCGATCAGCCGCAGCCATGCGGGCAAACCGAGCAAGGCCGTGCGGTCTGCGATGGCCACGGCGAAGCAGAGCACATTCAGCAAGCGAAACAGCGGCCAGAATACATAGCCCTGCCAGCTCCCCGGGCCCGGCGTCGGCCAAATGCGGAATGGCCGAAACAGCAGGGTGAGCACGAGCAGGCCCAACAGCACGGCCGCCACCGCCGCTCCCAGAATGAACAACACCGTCGCCATGTTGACCCTCGCCGGCCACCTCGCGGGCGCCCGGTCGGAATTTAGAGCACGTCTTTTCGCTTTCGCCTACTCAGGTTCGCTACGAATCCACAGCGGCCACGTTCGCCGCCGCTGCCACTCCCCAGGGGAATCGCTCGAAGATGATCAGCCCACGCCATAGAGGATGTCCTTGAGATAGCCGGTATTCCAGCCGGCTCGTTTGCGGCGGAGCTTGAGGCTCGACTTGGTTCTCGTGGTGGCCATCAGGTTCATCGCGATGTGGTTGCAAA
>CAMDPA010000031.1 GCA_945903565.1 Devosia equisanguinis
CGAACCTATGAGAAAGGCATCAAGGTCAGCAAAGCCGAGTTGGCGGCGGTCAAGCTTGTCGGCGATGACTTCCATCCCGAATGGAACTATACAATCAGCCCACGTAGACCGGGGAACTCGTAGCGGTTATTCTGCGATCTGTCCTTAGGTCCGCGTTCATTTCTGGGCGGGCCGGTGGGTTGATACCCTCGGGTGGGTCATGCGTCGTGCGTGCGCCGTCATTGCTGTCTTGATCGCCGTGGCGCTGAGCGCCGGGGTCGATGACGCGTTTGCCCAGCACATGGCGACGTCGACGATGGTCGCCCGGCCCGACCTCGCGCAATTCCAGGCCGCAGCGCTGGAATGGCTCCGCGCGACGATCACGTCCGGACAGTTCATTTTCGGCGCGGCGCTCGGCGTCGTGCTTGCCGAAAGCGGCCGGTTCGTCTGGCGCTGGTCGATGCGCACGCTGGGCATCGTGTGTGCGGTGCTGGGATTGATACTGCGCCATCGGTTGATCGCGGCGGGTGCGACCGTCGCGGTGGGCTATGTCGTGTACTATCTGTATTTCGTGTGAGGGCGGCCAGCGTTACGCTGCCTTATCAAGTCCCCGCTTGCGCAGGAGGCCCTCGACCGCCGGCAGGCGGCCGCGGAAGCCTTTGTAGGCTGCTTCCTCCTCGCGGGAGCCGCCGGCCGCGTAGACGTACTTTTTCAGGCGCTGCGCGACTTTCTGGTTGAACACGTCGCCGGTCTCCTGAAAGGCCGCGAAGGCATCGGCGTCGAGCACCTCCGACCACATGTAGCTGTAGTAGCCGGACGAATAGCCGTCGCCGGAGAACACGTGCGCGAAATGCGGCGTGCGGTGGCGCATCACGATTTCGCGGGGCATGCCGATGCGGGCCAGCGTTTCGGCTTCGCGCGCTTTGGGGTCGACGCCGGCGGGTGCGTCGTGGAAGTCGATATCGGCGATGGCGGACGCCAGGAACTCGACGGTCGCGAAGCCCTGGTTGAAGGTGCCCGCGGCCCGGATGCGGTCGATCAGCTCGCCCGGCATCGCCTCGCCGGTCTCATGATGACGTGCGAACTCCGACAGAAGCTCGGGCGTCGTCAGCCAGTGCTCGTAAAGCTGCGAGGGCAATTCGACGAAATCGCGCGACACCGACGTGCCCGCGAGTGAAGGGTATTTCACGTCCGACAGCAGGCCATGCAGTGCGTGGCCGAACTCGTGGAACAGCGTGCGCGCGTCGTCCATCGACAGCAGGGTCGGGGAGCCATCCGGCGCCTTGGCGAAATTGCAGGTGTTGGTGATGATCGGCCGGATGTCGCCCGCGAGCTTTTCCTGGCCGCGCAAACCGCTCATCCACGCGCCCGAACGCTTGGAGGCCCGCGCGAAATAATCGCCCAGGAACAGCCCGACATGACGGCCCTTCGCATCCGCGACCTCGAACGCGCGGACATCGGGATGCAGCAATGGCAGTCCATGGACCTCCACGACACGCAGCCCGAACAGGCGCTCCGCCGTCGCGAAGGCTGCCGCCAGTACGTTGTCGAGCGCCAGGTACGGTTTGATCTCGGCTTCGTCGATCGCGTACTCCGCGCGGCGCACCTTGTCCGAGTAGTGCCGCCAGTCCCACGGCTCGATCGTGATGTTGGCGCCTTCGCGCGCGGCGAACGCCTGCAGTTTGTCGCGTTCGACGAGCGCCTTCGCGCGTGCCGGTGTCCACACCCGCTCGAGCAGATCGCGAACCGCTTGCGGCGTCTTTGCCATGGTGTCGTCGAGCTTGAAGGCGGCGAAGTTCTTGTAACCCAGCAATTGCGCCTGCTCGCCACGCAACTTCAAGGTTTCGGCCACGCCCGCCCAATTGTCCGTTTCCCCGCCGTTGTCGCCGCGCTTGATCCAGGCCTTCCACGCCTGCTCGCGTAGGTCGCGGCGCGTCGAGAATGTCAGGAATGGCTCGATCAGCGAGCGCGACAAGGTCACGACATGGCTCGCCTTGGAGCCCCGTTCACGGGCAGCGCTGGCTGCGGCGGCGATCAGAAAGTCCGGCAGTCCCGCGCGATCGGCCTTCGCCGGCAAGGGCAGCTCGTAGGACTTTTCGTCGGCGAGCACGTTCTGCCCGAAGCCGGTGCCGAGGGCTGCAAGCCGCTGCTTGATTTCACCCATCCGCGCCTTGCCCTTCGCGTTGAGCTTGGCGCCGGCACGCACGAACGCGCGATGTGTGCGCTCGAGCACGCGGCGCTGCTCGGCGGTGAGCTTCATCTTATCTCGCCGTGCGTGAAGATCGTCGATCCGGGCAAACAACGCCGCGTTCGACGTGATGGCGCTGCTGTGGGCGGCCATGCGTGGCGCCATTTCGCGCTCGATCGCCTGGATCGCATCGTTCGTATGCGCGCCGGCCCGGCTCCAGAACACCGCGCGGACACGCTTCAGCAGACGTCCGGCGCGTTCCAGCGCCTCGATCGTGTTGGTGAAGTTGGGTTTGGCCTTTGACCCGGCAATCGCTGCGATCTCGGCGTTGTGCTGGGTAAGCGCTTCGTCGAACGCCGGCCGGAAATGCTCGATCTCGATCAGTCCGAACGGGGGAACCTCATAAGGACCAATCCAGGCGGCCTGAAGCGGATTTTGCCCGGTCGCCTTGCTCTTTGCCTTGCTCGTGGTCTTGGCAGCCGGCTTCTTTGCCATCGTGGGGTCCTCGTTCGCTCGATCGATTTGGGGGAACATAGGATGGACGCGGCGAATTTTCCACGGCAGCCATGCCATCCACGAACGCTTCACACACAGGAATTCTACGCTACAGTCAGCCATGACGGGGGGCGGCAAGACAGGTGCATGCCCACGAATAGGCTCCGGAGGTGGACATGCGCGCTGCATCTCGATCGCGGTTCTGGCAGCGTGGCAGCATGGCGTGTGCCACGGCGCTGCTGTTGTTTCTTGCCGCGGCACTGATTGTAGGACCGGCGTTGGCCGTGATCCGGCTGGCGCAGGCGCCCGCCAAACAAATCGACGTCGATGTCGAGTTGGTGCTCGCTGTCGACATCTCCTTATCGATGGACCCCGAAGAGCAGCGGCTGCAACGCGAGGGTTACATCGAGGCGCTGCTTGATCCCGAGATCATGAAGGCGATCAAGGCGGGGCAATTCGGGCGTATCGCCGTCACCTATGTCGAGTGGGCGGGGCCGGACATCCAGATTCATCTGATCCCCTGGCGCATCATCGACAGCCCCGCGAGCGCCAAGGCGTTTATCACCGAGCTGAAAGGCAAGGAGTACAGCCGCTATCGCCGGACTTCGATCTCGGCGGCGCTTGACTACTCGGCCCGGCTGTTCGATGCGAACCCCTATCGCGGCGCCCGCCGTGTGATCGACGTGTCGGGCGATGGCGCCAACAATTCCGGCCCACCGCTGGGGGCAATTCGCGAGCGTGTGCTGGGTGACGGCATCGTCATCAACGGCCTGCCGATCATCCTGCGGCCGACCATGGGATACTCGTCCTGGGATCTGCCCAACCTCGACAGGTACTATGCAAGCTGCGTGATCGGCGGTCCCGGCTCGTTCATGATCCCGATCACCAAGCCCGAGGAATTCGCCACGGCAACCCGCCAGAAGCTGTTGCAGGAAATCTCGTCGCTGCCGCTCACACCGCGTGTGATCCCGGTGCAGATGCTGCCTTCGCCGCCCGGCGAGGGAGCCGGTGCGGGCGAGTATGACTGCACGCTGCTGGAGCGGGGTATCCGCCGGTGGTGAGTGGACTGTGGGGGGCGCTCAATGGCGCGACCATTTCGAATGGCGTGGTCGCCTTCGTGTTCGCGGCGACCGCACCGATGGCGTTGGTGTTCGCGGCGGCCGCCAAGGGCGGTCTCGGCGAGGCCGATATCGCGGCGTGGGTGTTTGGCGGCTTCTTCATTAATGGGCTGATCTCGATCGGCTTCTGCCTCGCCTACCGGCAGCCGCTGGTGTTGTTGTGGACGATGCCGGGGACGGTTCTCGTCGGGCAGGCGCTGACGCACATGACGCTGCCCGAGGTGGTCGGCGCCTACTTCGTCACCGGCTTGCTGATGTTGGCGCTGGGCCTGAGCGGCATCGTCAGACGCATCATGCAGGCGATCCCGATGCCGATCGTGATGGGGATGGTGGCGGGTGTATTCCTGCAGTTCGGGATCGACTGGCTGCTCGCGTTCAAGCATTCCTTCTGGATCGCCTTGCCGATGTCGGTCGTATTCTTTCTGCTGTTGGCAAGCCCTCGCGTGGCACGCTTCCTGCCGCCGTTGATCGCGGCGCTGGTGGTCGGTATCGTGGCCTCGCATCTGACGGGCGCAATTGCTCCACTGGATGGCGTTCCCCTCTCGTTTGCGCCGCCGCGGTTGGTGATGCCGGTGTTCTCCTGGGCAGCGATGGCGGAGCTGGTGGTGCCGCTCGCGATCACGGTGCTCGCGGCTCAAAACGGCCAGGGCTTCGCGGTGCTGAACCAGGCCGGCCACGAGCCGCCGGTCGACCGCGTGACGGTCGCGTGCGGCGCCGGCTCTCTCGTCACGGCCGCGTTTGGAACGGCCTCGACCTGTCTGACCGGACCCGTCAGCGCGATCCTCGTCGTCGATACGCCGCGCGAGCAACAATACGCGAGCGGTGTGGTGCTGGGCGTGTTGGCGGTCGCGTTCGGACTGACCGCGCCGCTGCTGGCGCGGCTGTCGCTTGCGGTCCCGCGCGCGCTGATCGTGACGCTCGCCGGCTTGGCGATGCTGAAGATCCTGCAGGCCTCGTTCACGGCGGCGTTCAAGGGGCCGTACAGTTTCGGCGCGCTGGTCAGCTTCCTCGTGACCTTCGCCAGCATCCCGATCTTCAACATCGGCGCGCCGTTCTGGGGGCTCGTGTTCGGTTATCTGGCGTCGCGGGCGTTCGACGAGCAGCCGTAGGTTGGGCTGATCATTTCATTTGAAACGGGGGCTTTTCGCTGCCAGTCTTGGTGATGTTGACCAAATGAAACAACATTTCAGGAGGAAACGGATGACGTTCCCACGTATCGCAACGACGTTGCTGGCGGCGGCGTTCGCCGTGTCTCCCGCCGCGGCCCAGACCAAGCCCGAATCCCGCGACATGACGCTGCTCGGCTACAACGATCTGCAGGCCCGCAGCGCGTACATGCCGGTGATCCAGAAGCAGGGCAACCGTTGGATCCTCTACGTCGGCCATCACGGTGGCACGCGCACTATTGCCAAAGCCGTCAATCCGATGACCGGCGAGGCCGAGTTCAACGGCACATCGATCATCGATGTCACCGATCCCCGGCGGCCGAGATACCTGAAGCATGTGCCGGGCGAACAAGGCAACTACGAGCAAGGCGGCGCGCAGATGCTCCGCGTTTGCGACGGCAAGGGCCTCAAGGGCGACCCCAACGCCGTCTACATGCTGCGCAGCTTCGGCAATTCCGCGCATGAGATCTGGAACACCGCCGATCCCGCCAACCCGAAGCTCGTTACGCGCCTGGACGGCTTGAAAGGCACGCACAAGAGCTTCTGGGAGTGCGACACCGGCATCGCCTATCTCGTCTCTGGCCGGGGCGACTGGCGCGTGCGCCGCATGACCGAAGTGTACGATCTGTCCGATCCCGCCAAGCCCGTGAAGATCCGCGAGTTCGGGCTCGTCGGCCAGCAGCCCGGTGCCACCGGTCCGACGCCGGTCGATCTGCACGGCATGATCTCGCTGGGGCCGAAAGCCAACCGGATCTACTTCGGCTACGGCACCAACCAGGGCGGCGTGATGCAGATCGTCGACCGCGAGAAGCTGCTCAACGGACCCAAGGAGCCGACGCCGGAAAATCTCGCGTATCCAGAGGTGGGGCGCTATGTGCTGTCGTCGTTGACCGGTGCGCACACGACCATGCCGGTGATGGAAATGCCGATCGCGGAGTACCAGAAGGACAAGCTCGGCAAGGTCCGCAATTTCGTGGTCGTCACCAACGAGTCGATCCTCAACGAGTGCCTGGAGGCGCGGCAGAAAGTATGGTTCGTCGACGTCACCATAGAGAAGACGCCGACCGCGGTCTCGACCAGGACGACGCCTGAGAAGCCCGGCAATTTCTGCGAGCGCGGCGGCCGCTTCGGCACCCACTCGTCGAATGAAAGCATGACGCCGATCTATCACAAGCGGATCATGTTCTTCGCCCACTTCAATGCCGGCGTGCGCGCCGTCGACATTCGCGACCCCTTCCATCCCAAGGAGATCGCGCACTTCATCCCAGCGCTGACCAAGGCTTCCGATAGCCGCTGCATCAAGCTGGAGGACGGCAAGGAGCGCTGCAAGACCGCCATCCAGACCAACAACGTCGAAGTCGACGACCGGGGCTACATCTATATCGTCGATCGCGCCAACAACGGGGTGCACATCCTCGAGCTGAAGGGCGCGGCGCGGAAGATCGCCAACTTCCAGGCGATCTCGAGCGCAGGCGAGGCGTCGACCAAGGTCGCGGCTGGGCGGAAGTAGGAGGGGCTCTAAAGAGGGGGCGCGTTCGTCCCCTCCATTGTCGGTCCGCGCCCCACGTGCGACAACGCTGGCGAACCCATCGCATTCGCCAGAGGCTAGCCATGACCGACATCGCACCACCACAACGTAACCGCCCGATCCAGGATCTGCGCGAATGGCTCGAGCGCGTCGAAGAGATCGGCGAGCTGGTGACGGTGACGAAGCCTGTCGAGCGCGACGAGGAGATGAGTGCGATCGGCTATCTGCTCGCCAAGCAGAAGCCCTCGCCCGCGGTGCTGTTCAACAAGACGGTGGGCTTCGAGAACGACAAGGTCGGCATGCGCCACCTGTGGAACGTGCTCGGGCCGTCCGTGCGCCGCATCGCGGTGACGCTGGAGGAGCACCCGGATACGCCGACCGTGGAATTGATCCGGCGCACCAAGGACAAGCTGAAGCGCCGCACGCCGCCACGCGAGGTGACGCGCAAGGACGCGAAGTTCTTCGAGAACACCTGGACCGGCGATCAGATCGATCTTGAAAAGCTGCCGATCCCCAAGCACTGGCCGCGCGACGGCGGGCGCTACGCCGGCACCGCAGATTGCGTGATCACCAAAGATCCCGAGACCGGCTATCTCAACGTCGGCACCTACCGGATGATGATCCAGGGCAAGAACACCTGCGGGCTCTATCTCTCGCCGGGCAAGGATGCGCGCCTGCACATCCAGAAGGCGTGGGACGCGGGCAAGCCGATCGAGGTCGCGGCGTGCTGGGGCGTCGATCCCTTGTTCATGCTGGTGGGATCGCAGTCGTTCCCCAAGACGGTATCGGAATACGAGTACGCTGGCGGCATCAAGGGGGAGCCGATCCCGGTCGTGAAGGGCACGGCCACCGACCTGCTGATCCCGGCCAACGCCGAGATCGTGGTCGAGGGCATTCTCAACCCGAACTCGATGAAGGCGGAAGGCCCGTTCGGCGAGTTCACCGGCTACTACGGCAAGCCCGAGGACCGCTGCCCGCTGGTCGAGATCAAGGCCGTGCACTTCCGCAACGATCCCGTGCTGACGAACGCGCTGATGGCGGATTATCCGTCGTGCGAGCAGTCGGGGTTTTTCTCGATCATCCGCTCGGCGAAAATCTGGGATGACTTCGACAAGCTCGGCGTGCCCGGTATCCACGGCGTTTATTCGCATCCGGCGGCGGCTGGCGGCTTCGGTATGGTGGTGGTGTCGGTCGAGCAGAAATACGCGGGGCACGTCACGCAGATCCTGGCGCTGGCGTCGTCGATGCCGGGCTCGGCGTACTATACGAAGTACATCATCGCCGTGGACCAGGACGTCGACCCGACCGATACCGATCAAGTGATCTGGGCGATGTCGACGCGCTGCTCGCCGGTCGACGATATCGACATCCAGCGCAACTCCTGGTCGACGCCGCTCGACCCCTCGAAGAACCCGCCGGAAGCAAGGCCCTACGGCTCGCGTGTGCTGATCAACGCCTGCAAGGACCACCGCTATCTCAACTCGTTCTCGGTGCGCACGACACTGAGCAAAGGCGTCTACGACAAGGTGTCCGAACGCTGGGCCGATCTCGGCCTGCCCGGCACCACGCCGCACCTGCGCGTGTTCGAGGAAGGGGCTGCCAAGGGCACGACCTACAAGGAGGAAGGCCAGAAGGGCGCGCCCGAGGACAAGCACCAGATGAAGTTGTGAGGTGGAAAGCTCCCTATCTCCCTGATCGTCATGGCCGCGAAGGCGGCCACCCACGACTCGTTGAGAGATGCATGAGGTCATGTCGTATTGGCAAATTGTGCGCGAAGTGAAGTCGGCCGCACATCTGGCGCAGCGTGACGTGGGTGGCCGCCTTCGCGGCCATGACGGTGCGAAATGGGTTGTGTGAAAAGCATAGTCTTTGCGCTTGCACTCGTGATCAACCCTATTGCGTGTTTCGCCCAGGACGTGTTGCGCGGGCACGGTGGGCCCGTGCGGGCGCTCGCCGTGCGCGGCGAGGCGCGCGAGCTGATCAGCGGGAGCTTCGACAATACGGTGATCGTGTGGGACCTCGATCGCAGCTTGGCCAAGCGCGTGCTGAGGTTTCATGACGGGCCGGTTAATGCCGTGGCGGTGCTGCCGGGCGGGTGCCTTGCCTCGGGTGGCGACGACCGGCGCATCGCAATCTGGTGCGGCAACGCCGACAAGCCCGCGCGCGTGCTCGATGGTCACGACGCGCCTGTAACGGCGCTGACCGAAGTGGCGGGCGACCTCGTCTCCGGCTCGTTCGACGGCACGGTGCGCACCTGGGATTATCTGGGCACACGTACGCCGTCGATCTCCGCCTCCCACAAAGGCGCGGTATCGGCCATCGCCAAGCTGTTGCGGCTCGAGGGGCGGAGCGCCGGGCTGACGACGGGAGGGGCTGATGGCACGCTCACGATCGCTTTTCAGACGAGCTACGAGCGAATGGTGTTAGAGGCCCCGGTGACCGCGCTCGCCGTCGCCGCCGATGAAATCATTGCGGCGTGCTCGGATGGCCAGCTGAGGTTCATCAGCCCGGGCCTGAAGATTTCCGCGCTCGAGGTCGACCAGATTCCGTTGGCTTCTCTCGCCGTTTCTCCCGACGGCAAATTGATCGCCACCGCCGGATTGCGCGGCGGCATCGCGATCATTGACCGCGCGTCGCGCAAGATCATCCACCGCCTCACCGGGCCAGGGTTGCCGGTGTGGTCGCTGGCGTTCGATGCCGACAACCGCACGCTGATTTCCGGTGGAGCCGATCGCGTGATCCGGCGCTGGGATGCGATCGCCGGCACGGCGCTGACCAGCAATCTGCCGGAGCGCGATCTTGTCGCCGAAGCGGCGGCAAGCGGCGAACGCGGGGCGGTGGTGTTCCGGGCCTGTCAGGCGTGCCACACGTTGAGCCCAGACGGTGGCAACCGCGCAGGGCCGACGCTGCATGGCGTTTTCGGGCGGCGAATCGGGACGGCGCCGGGTTACGGCTACTCCGCCGCATTGCCAGCCATGCAGATCGTGTGGGGCAAGGATACGATTGCCCGGCTGTTCGAGGTTGGCCCGACCGCGTATACGCCGGGAACCAAGATGCCCGAGCAGACCATCACCGACCCCGCCGACCGCACGGCATTGGTGGACTGGCTCGAGCGGGTGACGGCGGGACAGAAGTAGTCAAGGCAAGGGGATATCGCGATTTCGGATCAGCAAGAAGCCCTGCCGACTCGCGTGTTCGCCCTGGCGCTCGCCTCGATCGTGTTGATCGGGCCGCTCGCGGTGCATCAGTACATGCCGGCGATTCCCGCCGTGAAAGCGGAGTTCGGCATTTCTGACGGGGCGGCGCAGCTGACGTTCACGGTTGGCGTGTTCGTGCTTGCCTGTTCCACAGTCGTATACGGCACGCTGGCGGATCGCTTCGGGCGGCGGCCCGTATTGCTGACGGGGCTAGCGCTGTTTCTGATCGGAAATGCGATCGCGGCGTCGGCTGCTTCGTTGCCCATGCTGATTCTCGGGCGCGTGCTGCAGGGCGCGGGCGCGGGCTGCGCCACGACCTTGGTCCGCACCATTGCGCGCGATGCCTATGGCCAGCAGAATCTGGTCAAGGCGATCTCCTATCTGACGATGTTCTATACGCTGGGGCCGATGATCGCGCCGCTGATGGGCGGGATCCTGATCGATGCGTTCGGGTGGCGCGCGACGTTCATGTTCGCATTGTTGTTCGGCGGCGCTATCGCGTTCGGCGCGTGGGCGGTGCTGTACGAGACGCACACCGGGCAGCGGACGCAGCTCGAATTCGGTGCGATCGTGCGCGGGTATATCGACCCGTTCCGCAATCCGCGATTCGCCGCGTTCGTGCTGCAGACGGGCTTCAGCAGCGGCATCTTCTTCATGCTGACGTCGGCGTCGGCCGTGATCATGAAAGAGCAACTCGGGAGGTCGTCGACCGACTACGGGCTGTATTTCCTGATGCTGCCGTTCGGCTTTCTCACGGGCAATGTGATCTCCAGCCGCGTGGCTTCGAGATTCGGCATCGAAAAGATGGTGCTCGCGGGGTCATGCCTGATGGTAACAGCGGTCGTGGCGCAAGCTGTGTTGCTGCTCGGCGGAATCGTGACGCCGCTCAGCCTGTTCGGGCCGATGTTCTTCATGACGCTCGCGCAGGGGATTTCGTTGGCGTCCGCGCAGACGGGCGCCATAGCGATGATGCCGGGTAGTGTGGGAACCGCTGCCGGAATCGGCGTATTCGTGCAAATGTTCGTCGGCGCGCTGATGGCGCAGATCTACGGGCTCGTTGCTGGACCGAGCGTTACGCCGTTGGTGACGTTGAGCCTGATCTGCGCGGTGTGCGTAATGGTGGCGGGCGCGCTGCCGTATCGATTGGCACGACAGGTTGGCGCTTGATCGCCCCAGACCAGGGGGAGCCCTGCACCCGTCCTTACGCGGCCCGCTGCATGGCCGGTGTGCACAGCGTTTCGGCGATCAGCGTGACGGCCTTGCTCCAGTCCGTGACGTCGGCTTCGAGGCCGAAGGCCCGGATGGCGTCGGCGGGGCGGCCGCCATCGCGGAAGATGCGAGCGCAAGCCTGGCGGGCGAGGCCGACCGACTGGTGCCACTGCGCGAGATCGCGCTCGGGGGCCGCGGTGTCGGGCAATGTGGAATTGACGATGACCTCGAAGCTCGTGGTGCGGTTCGCGTTGGCGCTCGAATTGACGGTCATGGTGGGGGTCATGGGGTGATCTCTTTAGAGTCCCTGTCGGTGGTTGCGGTCCGATCGAAGGGGAAAGGTCGGCAAGCGCTCCAGCGTCCAGGTTGCACCACGCGAAACCTGATCATGTGCAGCCGGAGTTGACGCAAGGTCGGCGCTAGTAGCGCTTGCCGTCTCGTTACCGGGGTGGCCCGGAATTCCCTTGTTTCGGATCGGTGGGTTAGCGGCTTGCCGCCGCCTTGCCCTGGTTTTTGGCTATCCCTGCCTTGGCCTGTTGCCGCTCGATGTTTTCGAGCATGGGGGCCAACACATCACGCAACTGACGCCACTGATCCTGATTGCCGTTCATGGTCGCTGCCTCAATGGAAACGCCATGCCCTGGCGGGGGACGCTGAACACTGCGGTACGCGGACGCTACTGGAGACGCTTGGGACGCTACATTCACCGACGTAATTCCTACTGACACTGAGACGCTCTACCGAGGACGCTACTTCTATTGACGCAACTTCGGACTGGGCGAACCGGCGGGACATACGCTTTGACAGATCGCCCCGCGCCGACTCGGTCAGACGCAACACCACAGAACGCAACGCGGTACGGGGAGACTGACTGGACTGACGCAACTGCACCGAACGCGACGCTACAAAACGAGACGCACCTGAACCCGACGCACCTGAACTCAACGGAACGCTACCGGACGCAACAACAACGCGGGACGTTACGCAGACGCTGGGACTGGACAACGCGGAACCAAATCTGGGGTTCGACCGACGCAACAACCGCCCCAGGTACGCAACAGGACTGGACGCTGACGCGACGCTACTGAACGCAACTGACTGGCCCAATCTTGACTGAGATGTGCGGACGACTTGCTCGGGACAATGCCGCTACTCAGGAACGCCTTTACGTTGGTGACGCCGACGCTGAACTGACTGGCGCTACTCACAACGCGACTGGACGAACGCAACTCAACAGACGCGGTACGCAACGGACTGGACGCAGTACGCAACACACTAAACGCGGAACGCGACGCTACTGACGCAGACGCAACGGACTGAACCGACGCAGACGCTACAGACGCAACACCACTCGATATGAACTTGGCTGCACTCATTCCGGTCGAACCGACGCCGGCAGTACGCAAACAACTGGAACTTGAAATCTGCCTTGGCGACTTGATCGAGACCGTGGACGTTGAGATGATCCTCACGACCCGCTCCCTCTTCTGCCGCACTGGTTCGCCGGAACTTCGAGTTCGGCTTGTGTTCCGCGAACAAGGGAGAATTAACCCTGGGGGCGTGGCCAAACCGTGACGGCCTGGCGCAAAAGGGAGAAGGTTCCACAGATTGCGTCTTGACACCGGATTTTATCTGTAAATTCCGGTCCGGCTTGCTGCCGGATGTTTCGTTTTAAGGTGTTGATTTAAATCAGTAAAATATCGTCATAAGTAAACTTCGTGCTCGCGGGCGGCAAAGGCGGCCTTGAGCAGGGCTGTGCATAACATCAGGCAGGCGATCACGTTCCAACCGGCAAAGGACAGGCCGGCCACCCGAATCTGGGCTTCGTCGCAGCGAACGACGCCAGTTTGGGGGAGTTGGGCGAGGATTCCAGCGCCGCCCCTGCTCGGAATCGAATAGGGCTGGGCCGCGCAGGTGTCAGGCCCTGGCCAGAACCCCCACTCCACGCCGGCGTGGTAGGTGCCCAGGCCCGCATTGGCTAGGAAGGCGAGCGCGACCAGGGCAAATAGGGCCGATGCGATGTTCGGGCGCCCCGTACTCAAGAGCACGAGCCCAATGAACGTGGCGGGAATCGCGACGTAGTAGGCCCAGCGCTGCTGTAGGCATAGCGGGCAAGGGGCGTATTTGCCGATGTACTCGAAGCCAAGCGCGGTGAGAATCGCGGCAGCCGCCAACATCAGCGCCAGGGCGCCCCATCGATAAGCTGGACCTCTTGATACCTCAGAACGCGGCATGGTGCGGCGACCCAGTGACTACGCTGCCTAAACCAGAAATTTGACGGCGACGAACCCGCCGACCAGGAGCACGACGCCCACTGTGGTCACGAGGGTCAACCGGCGCTCGATGAAATCGCGGATTGGTGGACCGAACCAATAGAGCAGGCCAGCCACCAGGAAAAAGCGCATCGCCCTGGCGACGATGCTTGCGAGAATGAAAGGCAGGATCGCCATATGCGTGACGCCGGCCGTAATCGTCAGGAATTTGTAGGGGATCGGAGTCATCCCCTTGATGATCAGGATCCAGACGCCCCACTCGTTGAACATATGCTTGAATTGCTCGAAGCCTTCCGTCTTGCCGTAGAACGCGACGATCGGTTTGCCGAGCGTATCCATGAAGAAGTAGCCGATCGCATAGCCGGCGATTCCGCCGAGCACCGACGAGACGGTTGCAAGAAACGCATACGTCCAGGCCTTCGAGCGCTGGGCCAGCACCATCGGCACAAGCATAACGTCCGGCGGAATCGGGAAAAACGAACTCTCCGCGAAAGATACGGCAAAGAGTGCGTGGGGGGCACGCTTGCTGCCCGCGAGCCGCATCATCCAGTCATAGAGATTTCGCATCATACGGAGGGTCGATTATCTGCTTGGCTTGCACGTGTAAATGGCCGCCAAGACACGGTCGGTCAGGAAAATGCTGTGGTGCACCATCGGTGGCACTACGTAGTGCGTGCCGCGACCATGTCCCCTGCCAGGCGTCGCACAAGCTCGTTGAGTACGAACCGCCCGCGCGGGGTGGCGCGCACGCGGCCAGGAGCGGCTGCCTCCAGCATCCCTTGCAGCGTGAGCCGCGCCAATATACGCCCGGAGGGGGCGAGATTGCCGACGCGCGCCAGCCGCTCGATTTCCAGCCCTTCGTTGAGGCGCAGGCCCATCAACAGTGCTTCGTCGACCTGTTCGGCGGGGGTGAGCGCGGTTTCCTCGACAAGACCGTGGCCGTTGCCCTCGACCCGTGCCAGCCATGCCTCGGGTGAGCGTTCGGTCGCGGTGGCGCAGCGCGCGGTGGCGTTGGCTGCCGGCGCGGTGACGAGCCGCCCGTGTGCGCCCGCGCCAATGCCGGCATACTCGCCATAGCGCCAATACAGGAGATTGTGCCGGGACTCTTCGCCTGTGCGGGCGTGGTTGGAGATCTCGTAGGCGGGCAGGCCGGCGGCATCCGTCATTTCCTGCGTCAGGGCGAACAGCGCTTCGGCGGTATCGTCGTCGGGTATGCGCAGCTTTCCGGCGGCATGCAGACTGGCGAACGGCGTCCCGGCCTCGACGGTGAGCTGATAGAGGGAGATGTGGTGCTCGGCGAGCGCCAAGGCTTCGGTGAGCTCTGCCCGCCACGCCGGGACCGTCTGGCCGGGGCGTGCGTAAATCAGGTCGAACGAGACGCGGGGGAAGGTCGCCTTGGCAATGCTGATCGCGGCCTTTGCCTCGGCGGCGGAATGAAGCCGGCCCAAGCTGCGCAGCACGGCATCGGATAGCGACTGGACGCCGAGCGACACGCGGTTGACGCCGGCGTCGCGATAGCCCGCGAAACGGTTTGCCTCCACGCTCGACGGGTTGGCCTCCAACGTGATCTCCGCGCCCGATGCGATCGGCCAATGCCGGTCGACGCGCTCGATGATCGCCGCGACGGTCGCGGGCGCCATCAACGACGGTGTGCCGCCGCCGAGGAACACGCTCGACGTGCGGCGCTTGCCAATGCGTTCGGCGGTCGTGTCGATCTCACGCAGATAGGCGGCGAGAAAACGCGCCTCGTCGACCCCTCCGGCCCGGACGTGGCTGTTGAAGTCGCAGTACGGGCACTTCGATGCGCAGAACGGCCAGTGGACATAGACGCCGAAACCGGCCTCGTCCGGATTTGTGTCGGGGGTGGCCGTTATGGCATTTGAGCAACGTTCCATGGTCAATCTTCTGCCCCGGCGCTGGGCGGTTTTGCAAGTCACTGATTGACCGATGGTTGCGCCTGCATTTTTGCACATCCGTTGCCACAGTTTGCCACAATCCTGCGGCTATCGCCCGTGTAAGCACACCTTCGGGCGCATTCCGCGCCCACTGGGTGATGGGGAAACGAGGGTTCCCCGGGCCCGGCGTCATACATAACGCGAGAGGGCGGGTTTGGATATGTCGGTCAGATATTCATGTGCGATGTCGGGAATGGCTGTCTTGATGGGTCTTGGGGTGTTGCTCGCCGCCATGCCGGTGGATCGGGTCGCGGCCCAGATGCTGGCGGGCGGCCAGGACAACATGACGGCCGAGGAGAAGGCCGAGAAGGACGGCCGCAAGGATTGCAAGGTGCAGATCTGCGCCGCGATGCACAACCGCAAGCCGGGCGCCGACGTGTCATGCAATGTCGTCAAGAGCTGGCGCAAGGAGCACCTCGACAAGATCGTCGGCAAGGGCGGTGTGTCGTGGCCATGGGGCAAGGTGAAGTGCACTGTGCCGATCACGCTCAAGCGCGACATGCTGATCAAGGCGCTGGATGGTTCCAAGCACGAGGCCGACATCGGCAAGCAGGCGATCGTCTGCGAGGTCGAGCGGACCGAGGGCAAGGCCGAGATCAAGGCGGAATTCTCGCCCAAGGTCACGTTCGAGGGCGGCAAGGCGACCAAGGCCACGCTCAACTGGGGTCAGATCGACGCTCCCGCCCTCGTCAAGGGTGCGATGTGGACGGCGACCGCCACCGACAACACGTTCAACGTGCTGCAGGGCATGATTGTGGAGGATATCAATGCCTTCGCGTCGGCCAATTGCGACGAAGTCAAGGACGAGTGGAAGGACAAGTAGCGTTGGGATTGGGGCAGACCCCGGGCCGATCCGTTGGCGAAATTTCGTCGACGTTCAGGCACGGGGCTGATCCCGGTGTCCAAATTCTATGCGCCGGCGAGCCCCATTTGCCGGAGCACCGCGCGGCCGAGTAGTCCGTGGGGGCTGTTCAAGGTCTCGGGCATCTCGAAGTGATTGTAGCCTTGCCCGACGATCAGCTCGGCGTGCTTGCCTGCGGCCTTGGCGGCCACCACGAACTCGCGCGACTGGCGCTGGAACTCCGGCGTTTCGCTGGTGCCATGGGCGATGATCAGCGGGCAGTTGACGCGGGCCAAGTGGCGCTGGATCGATAGCGCGTGCTCCATTGCGTCGGTAAACTTGACGTAGCGCGAGCGCGCCGAGAGCCGCACCGGCTTCAGGTCGTACATGCCCGAGCACAGCAGTGCGCCCTTCACGATATCGGCGGGCAAGCCGTGATCCTTCTGCCAGTCCGTGATCGTGACGACGCCGCCCAGGTGCGCGCCGGACGAGTGGCCTGAGACGAACATGCGGCTGGCATCGCCGCCGAAGCTGCCGGCGTTCTTTGCCACCCACGCGATGCCGCGGCGGATCTGCTCGATCATCGGCATCAGATCGCCGCCGGCCTCGATCACGTTGATGAAGTCGAGGACCACATAGTGCGCGCCGGCCTTGACCATCATTTCGGCGGGGCCGGCATACTCGGTGGCCATTCCCCCGCGCCATGCGCCGCCGTGGATGAAGATGTTGACCGGAGCGTTGCCAGCCGTCGTGCGGTAGATGTCGAGCTTCTCGATTTCGCTCGGCCCGTAACTGACGCGTTGCGGCGGCATCGCCTCGCGGACGCGCTGACTGTTGACGTTCCGCCGGGTCTGGATGTCCTTCTGGTTGGGCGCGTAGACGCTCTGGTCGTAGGCGTCGTCGAGTGCCTTCTGATCCATGTCGAGCCACACAGCTGGGCCTTTTTGCGCGAGCGCGGCACTCGAAGTCGCGAGGCCGAGGCCGGCGGCGCCAGCCAAGAGCGAGCGGCGCGAGGGCAATTGCTTTGAAGTATTGCCGGACATGGGATTTCTCCTGCGTGGCGGGGAACTCAATACGTCAGCGCGGCCTTGATCGCGGTCAGTTCGGTGCGGGGGTCTGGATAGCTCTCGTAGAACTGGCTGGAGTGGCGGTACCAGTAGCGCGCGTTGGTTTCGTCGGGCTCCATCTTGTGCAGGCAGGCGTGGATCCAACACGCGGTGGGGTCGCCCTCGATATCGTCGACGAGCTTGTGTGCACTGTCCCAGTCGCCGGACAGTGCGAGTTCGACGGCGCGGATCAGGATCGGTCTCAGGTCTTGCCTTTCTGCCATCGCTCCCATCCTTTGCTGCGCAAATCGCATGCGGGGCAGGTGCCGCAGCCATAGCCCCAGACGTGACGGTGGGTGCGGTCACCGAGATAGCACGTGTGCGTGTCCTCGACGATAAGGTCTACGAAACCCGAGCCGCCGAGGGTTTCGGCGAGCGCCCATGTGCCGGCCTTGTCGATCCACATCAGCGGTGTTTCGATCGTCACGTCGCGCGCCATGCCGAGCGAAAGCGTCTTTGCCAGCGTCTGCAAGGTATCGTTGCGGCAGTCGGGATAGCCGGAATAGTCCGTCTCGCACATGCCGCCGATCAGCGTGTGAATTCCCCGCCGGTAGCCGAGCGCCGCAGCATAGGTGAAGAACACGAGATTGCGGCCGGGAACGAATGTGTTGGGAACGCCCGCCGTGGTCATCTCGATCGCGGTATCTGTCGTCATGGCGGTCTGGCCGATTGCGCCGAGGGTGGCGATGTCGAGCATATGGTCGTCGCCGAGCCTTACTGCCCATCGCGGCCATTCGCGCCGGAGCCTGGTCAGAACGCGCGGCCGCACATCGAGTTCGACGGCGTGGCGCTGGCCATAGGCGATGCCGACGGTTTCCACGCGCGCGTGCCGCTCCAGCGCCCAGGCGAGGCAGACGGTCGAATCCTGGCCGCCGGAGAACAGGACGAGGGCGGATGTTTCGCTCGGGCTCACGGTTTTTCCACGAAATCGATCATGCGTGGCAGGCATACGCTGCGCAGGTCGTAGCGGTCGACAACGGTTTGGCGTGCGGCGGCTCGCATGCCCTCGAAGCGGGCGGGTTCGGCCAGCGCCTCGATCAGCGCTGCCGACCACGCCTTCACGTCGAAGAAGTCGACGAGGCGGCCGTTGACGCCATCCTCGATCACTTCCTCGACGGGCGGCGTGCGCGATCCCACGATAAGGGCCCCTGCAGCCATCGCCTCCAGCATCGACCACGACAGTACGAACGGATAGGTCAGATACGCGTGCACGCACGAGACGCGCATCAGATCGACGAACGTCTGATACGGCACTTGCCCGACAAAATGCACGCGGCTCATGTCGAGGCGGTCCTTGACCTCGTCGAGGAAGATGCCCTTCCACGTTTTGCCTGGCAGCGGCTTCGTTCCATAGCTGACGTCGTCGGCGCCGACGATCACGACATGGGCGTTCGGCCGGGCAGCGAGCACTTCGGGCAGTGCACGCATGAACGTGTGGTAGCCGCGATAGGGCTCCAAGTTGCGGTTGACGAAGGTGATGAGCTCGTCGTCTTTGCGAAAGCGCAGTGTCGTACCGGGCAGTTGTACTGTCGCAGCGTCGCTCGGGCGAATGCGGTCGGTATCGATGCCGTCGTGGATCACCGCGATGCGGTCGCGGAATTCGGGGGGGAACGTGCTCGCTTGCCAGTGCGTCGGGGCAAGCCATTTGTCGGCGCCGTGCATCGCGTGCAGCAGGGCCGCCTGCCGTGCCGTGGTGGCGATGCGCTGATCGAGATCGGTCTGCTGCAACTCCGGATCGAACGAGGCATCGAGCCCAGTCGAGCGGTAGTAAAACTCCGCGTAGAGCAGGATGCGCGCCTCCGGCCACACCTCCTTCAAGAACAGCGTCTCGCCCCAGCCGATATGTCCGAACACGACATCCGGTACGAGGCCGAGATCCTTGCGCATCGCAGCCGCGGCACGGGCTGTGGAGGCGGCTTGAAGTGTACGCGTCGCGAAGGTCGTGGCCAGACCGAAAACGGCCGGCTCGATTTTCTGGTGCATGAGCTTGTAGCGGACCGGCGGCACCGGCGAAGGCCGCGTGTTGCCCGCCACGGTAAGCCCCACGACCTCGTGCCCACGTTCAGCCAGTGCCGGCGCGAGGCGCAGGAACTGGCCTGGGAAGTTCTGGTGCAGGAGCACGATCTTCATGCGGGGGCCCGGCATTGGGGGAATACTGGTCCGGGTTATAACCGACTCGCTGCGAATTGAAGGTAAACTCGCGCTTGCGCGCGAACGGGGCCAGCCCCGCAAACCCCGCTGGGAGGAGACCTCCCAGGCCCACCCCTTCTTATGTCGAAAGAGACGGGGGATCGGGGGTGTCCCCCGAGCGGGGTATGGGGCCGCGGCCCCGTTCGTCGCGTAGCGACGACTTTTCGCGCAGTTTGCGCTCGCCCGCGAACCGGTTAAAACCCGCGCGAACCCGATTTCCACGAAGGAGCCCCCATGACCGCCATCACCGACATCATCGGCCGCGAGATCCTCGACAGCCGCGGCAACCCCACCGTGGAGGTCGATGTGGTGCTTGAGGACGGCAGCCAGGGCCGCGCGGCGGTGCCCTCGGGCGCCTCGACCGGCGCGCACGAAGCCGTTGAATTGCGCGATGGCGACAAGGGACGCTATCTCGGCAAGGGCGTGTTGAAGGCGGTGGAGGCGGTCAACGGCGAGATCATGGACGCGCTCGCCGGCATGGACGCGGAGGACCAGCGCCGCATCGACCGCACGCTGATCGCGCTCGACGGCACCAAGAACAAGGCCCGCCTCGGCGCGAACTCGATTCTCGGCGTTTCGCTGGCCGTCGCCAAGGCGGCGGCCGATGCGTCGGGCCTGCCGCTCTACCGTTACATCGGCGGCACGGCGGCGCACGTGATGCCGGTGCCGATGATGAACATCGTCAACGGCGGCAAGCACGCGGATAATCCGATCGACATCCAGGAATTCATGATCATGCCGGTGTCCGCGCCGACCTGTGCGGACGCGATCCGTCAGGGCGCGGAAGTGTTCCACACCCTGCGCAAGAAGCTGCACGACGCAGGTCTCAACACCAACGTCGGCGACGAGGGCGGTTTTGCGCCCAACCTCAAGAGTGCCGACGATGCGCTGGGCTTCATCATGAAATCGATCGAGGCGGCTGGACTGAAGCCCGGCATCGACGTGGTGCTGGCGCTCGACTGCGCCTCGACCGAGTTCTTCCACGGCGGGAAGTACAAGCTGGAAGGCGAGGGCAAGACGCTCGATTCCATGGGCATGGTGAAGTATCTCGCCGACCTCGTGAAACGCTTTCCGATCGTGTCGATCGAGGACGGCATGGCCGAGGACGACTGGGATGGCTGGAAGCTGCTGACGACCGAGATCGGCGCGCGCTGCCAACTCGTCGGCGACGATTTGTTCGTGACCAACACCGAGCGCCTCGCGCGCGGGATCAAGACCGGCACTGCAAACTCGATCCTGGTCAAGGTCAACCAGATCGGCTCGCTGACCGAGACGCTGGAGGCCGTCGAGATGGCGCACCGCGCGGGCTACACCGCGGTCATGTCGCACCGCTCCGGCGAGACGGAGGACGCAACCATCGCCGACCTCGCGGTGGCGACGAACTGCGGGCAGATCAAGACGGGCTCGCTGTGCCGCTCGGATCGCTTGGCGAAGTACAACCAGCTCATCCGCATCGAAGAAGAGTTGGATGACGTGGCGCGCTATCCGGGGCGCGGGGCGATCAAGGCGGCGATGTAAGGCGGCGGTTCATCGCCTCACGCCGACATCGGCTCCAAGCCGAGGTCGGCGAGGCGCACCGCGAGTGCGGGCAATAATTGGGGTGTCAGGATGCCGGTGTGCGGAACGACAACCGGATCGGGATACGTGTCACCGTCGCCTAGTCGATGAACGTGCGTGATCATTTTAACGGCATTGATCGCCCAATAGTCGCGAATGCCCAGCGAGGCGTAGATCTGCGCCTTGCGGCCAAGATCGTAGGAGAGGCTCGAGTCGGCCACCTCGACCAGCAGCAGAATGTGCTCGGCGCGCAGGTCCTTGAGCTGAATACTTTCAGGCCAAAAAATGAAATCCGGCTCTAGGAAGTCGTACTCACCGATTCGGAGCGTGGTCTCCGTGATGATATCGATACCGGGCGGCAGAGCCCTGGTCCAAAACTTACTTAGGACAGATCGCAGAATAACCGCTACGAGTTCCCCGGTCTACGTGGGCTGATTGTATAGTTCCATTCGGGATGGAAGTCATCGCCGACAAGCTTGACCGCCGCCAACTCGGCTTTGCTGACCTTGATGCCTTTCTCATAGGTTCG
>CAMDPA010000032.1 GCA_945903565.1 Devosia equisanguinis
CGCGAGCAGCGTGCGCAATGATGCAGCATCGAGGCCGAGATGCGTGGCGAGTTGGATGGGAAGGGGCTGCTCGATCTCGCTTTCGACCAGGAACCGTATGGCCTGGCGGATCAAAGCATAATCGCCCGCGGATTGCTCCGGCTTGGAAAGCGGCGCGGACTTGTCCTGGTGTTGCAGCATCGGCGTCTCGGCGGGAATTGCGCGTTGGCGACGGTGGACATGCTACAGTTCCAGATCACCTGCGGTGCTCTGGCGATCGAGCCGCCGTCGACGGATATCCTATCACACGAGCGATCCCATGTTCAGCTTGCACAACCTCCCGCCCAACATCCGTAAGCTGACGGCACACCGCTGACCGTGGAGCCGAGCCACGCCACCAACGGCGCCAACCCGCTCCGCCCCGCCGTCGTCGTGACAGGCGCATCGGAAGGCATCGGGCTTGCGATTGCGCATCGCTTCGCCGCCGCCGGTCATCCCGTGCTGTTGATCGCACGCCGCCCCGAACCGCTTGCAGCGGCAGCGCGCGAGGTTAAAAGCCGCAGCGGCGGCGCAGCACACGCGTTGCCGCTCGACGTTATCGCGCCCGATGCCGCCGCGCGGATCGAGGCCGAACTTGTCCGGCTCGGGCTCTACGCCGACATCCTCGTCAACAATGCCGGGGTCGGCCTCGGCGGTCCCTTCACCGAACATGATGCGGCCGGCATCGCCGCGCTCGTCGATCTCAATGTGCGCGCGCTCAGCCTTCTCACCCGCCACTTTCTGCCCGCGATGATCGCGCGGCGGCGCGGCGGCGTCATCAATGTGGCCTCCCTTGGCGGCTTCGCGCCGGGGCCGTATCAGGCCGCGTACTACGCGAGCAAAGCCTACGTCGTGTCGCTGTCGCGCGCACTGGCGAGCGAGGTGCGCGGCACCGGCGCGCGCGTGTGCGTGGTGACGCCGGGGCCCGTCGAGACGAGGTTCCACGCGCGCATGGGCGCCGACACAGCGCCCTACCGCTACCTCATGCGGGCGATGTCCGCCGACGCCGTCGCCCGCGCCACGTATCGCGGCTGGCGGCTTGGCTTCCGCGTGATCCAGCCGGGGCTCTTCACGCCGGTGATGTCGCTGTTGATGCGCGTGACGCCGTGGCTGATCCTGGTGCCGATCGTCGGACTGCTTCTGGGCGCACGCTATACGCGCAAAGATCGATAACCTACAGTCTGAGCGCTGGACGTCTTCGATAGAACCGCATCAGGGAGAGAACCAATGACACGCATTGCCGTACTGAAGCGCGAACAGATGAACGCCGAGCAAGGCAAGGTGTTCGACGATGTGAAGGCGGAAGGCGGACCATTGGGTGGGCCCTACTGGGCCTACATCCGCTTTCCCAAACTGATGCGCCTCGTGCAGGACGTCAGCAGTTGCCTTGGCCAGGGCGGGTTAACGAAGCGCGAACGCCAGATCGCGATCATGGCGATCGCCCGCTTCTGGGGCGCGGAGTATCCGTGGTCCGTGCAAACCCGCAGCGCGTTGGCCCTCGGGATCGCGCCCGAGATCATCTATACGATCAATGCCGGCGGCACACCCACGCTCGCCGATCCGCGCGAGAAGATGGCCTACGACGTCGCTTTGGAATTGCTCAAGAATCACAAGCTGAGCGACGCCACCTATGCCAGCGCGAGCAAGCTGTTCAACGAGAAAGAGCTCGTCAGTCTGATCGGCACCGTCGGCCAGTTCTCGATGACCTGCCTGACCACCATCGCCTACGACTGCACCCCGCCCGACGACGTGCCGCACCGGCTGACGTGGTAGTGGAAAGACCGTCCATCTGTTGCGCCACCAATGCGTTTGCGTTCCCGGAAGCCGAGTGTAGCGAGGCTATCCGGGATCTTCCCCATTTCAGAAGGGTCAAGACCCCGGATCTTCACGTTCCGACCATTTTGCCTTGTCGTGCGATTCACGACTTCGGTGAAGACACCTCAGTCGACCGCACGAACAGGGTCGGAACGCTCGTCCGGGGACGCAGAAGGAGAGGATGCGCTCTGTGACCAGGCTCAGCTTCAGGGTAGCCAAGCAAGTCCCAACAATCCACGCTGTGTGCCAAGGTGTCAGACCCAGAGGGTCTGACACCGCCGTGCACTACTTCAATAAATAACCCCACTTTTCGCGCGCGAGCTTGCGTACTTCCGGTGGCGACTGGTTGACCTTCGGATACTGGTCCTTCCAGTGGAACGGCTTGCAGGCGTCGATGATGGCGCGGGAATTGGTGAAGTCGCCCTTCGCCTTGCGTTCGGGTTCGATGCGTGGATCGAGCGGCGTCGACCAGGCGTTGGTGATGATGTCGATCGAGGTTGCGGGGTCTGAGCGTGTCAACACCGCCCACATCACTTCTTCCAGGTTCGACGGATCGATGTCGTCGTCGACCACGATCACGTAGCGGCCGGCATAAGCGCCCGCGTGGCACATGCAGGCGACGTGGCCGGCCTGCTTGGCGTGACCGCCATAGCGCTGTTTGATCGCCACCACCAGCAGCAGCCGCGAGGTTCCAACCTCGTGCGCCCACGCGGCCACAACGTCGGGAACACCGGCCTTGACGATGTTCTCCCGCACGATCGCCGAGCGGGTCAGCGCCCGGTAGCGCGCGACTTCGTCGGGGGCACGTTGCGGCACGCAGCCAAGCAGGATCGGATCGTTGCGGTAGTGGATCGCCTTGATGTCCATCACCGGCTCGTCGCGCACATCGGAGCCGTAGTAGCCGAACCACTCGCCGAACGGCCCCTCGGCCTTGACGTTGCCGGGTTGCACGAAACCCTCGATCACGATCTCCGCGTTGGCGGGGATCGGCAGGCCGGTGATCGGCGCGTTGACCAGCTCCACCGCCTTGCCGCGAATGCCGCCGATCACGTCGTACTCGCACACGCCGTACGGCACTTCCGACGAGCCCATCAGGAACGACATGGGATCGCAGCCGACCACGATGGCAACCGGCATCGGCTCGCCGCGCTTTTCATACTTGTCGCGCATGATGCGGCCGTGCTTGCCGGGCGAGATGTAGAAGCCGACGGTTTCCTTGTCGTGGATCATCACGCGGTAGGTGCCACAGTTGATCCAGCCGTCGTCGGGGTCGCGCGTGACGTTGAACGAGCCGGTGCCGATGTAGCGGCCGCCATCTTCCTCGTGCCACTTCGGCGTTGGAAACAGCGAGACGTCGATGTCGTCGCCCTGCATCGTGTTTTCGAAGATCGGCCCGTCGTTGACGAACTTCGGCGGGATCTTCTTCAAGTCCTGCATGTAGTGGACGCGAAACGCCTCCGACAGCTCGAGCTTGTTGAGATGCGTGGGAAAACCCAGCGTCATCTTCTGGCGCTGCCCGCCGAAGAAATTCACGAGCACGCGGCTGCCCGGCAGCGTGCCCGGGATATCCTTGAAGATGACGCATGGCGCGCTCTCCTCGTGGGAGAGCAGCTCGGTCGCCATGCCGATGTCCTGCTGCCAGGAGGCACCGGAGACCTCGCGGACCTCGCCGAGCTTCTCGGCCTTGGCGATCCATTCGCGTAGGTCGGTGTAGTCGACGTTGGGCACGAGATCGGCGATCGAGTCGGGCTTGGCGCTGGCGGGTGCTTTCGCGGCCGGCTTCGACTTCGCACCGACCGCGTTGCCCATGTCGTCTTTCTGCTGGCCCTTGCCCTTCATCGTATTCCTCCGCCGCCCTTGCCGTCTTGCCTGCCCATTGCATCGAGCACAGCGTAGACCAATTCAGCGCGGTTTAGCGGCAAGAAACAGGAGGAGCAACAAACTTGGCTAAGCCTGCACGGTGCCCTTCTCTACGTTCCCACCCCCGCGCCGCATCCACTGCAGCGCGGTGCCGGCAAGCAGCACGGCGATGCCGGTCGGCTCCGGATAGGGCCAGGCGTGGCCCATCAGCGGTGCGGTGATCACTTCAATCAAGCTGGGAAACACGAGGAACGTGCCGGCCAGTGCGAAGATCGCGGTCTCGATGTAGGTGCTCTTTTTCAGGAAGCGCCCCTGCAGCGCAAAGCCGTAGGCCGCAATGCCGGCCGCCGTCGCCAACGTGATCGTGACGATGTCGACCCAGCTTCCGCCCTTGGGGATCTTCATCAGCAGGCCGATGCCGTCTGGATCGAGCACGAAAACGAACGGCAACAGGAACGCGGGCATCGTATATTTCCACGCCTGCACCGTCGTCACGTAGGGGTTGCCTCCGGTGATTGCGGCGGCCGCGAAGGGCGACAGGGCGGTCGGCGGCGAAACCTCCGACAACACGGCGTAGTAGAAGATGAACATATGCGCTGCGTAGTCGGGCACGCCGAGCTTGATCAGGGCCGGCGCCGCGATCACCGCGCACATGATGTAAGAGGCCGTCACCGGCACTGCGAGGCCAACGATCCACACGATCGCAGCGGAGAACAACGCAGTGAGCAGCAGACTTCCCCCGGCATAGCCGATGATGATGTCCGCGAACCGCTGCGCCAGGCCCGTTAGCGTCACGACGCCGACGATGATGCCGGCCGCTGCGCAGGTGGTCGCGACATTGAGCACGCCCGTGGTGCCTTCCTTCAGCGCCGCAACCAGCTTCGACGGCGTGAGCGCCGTCTCGCGCGACAGGAAACTCGTCGCGAAAGCCAGAACCGTCGACCAGAACACGGCCAGCGTCGGCGAGTAGCCGATCAGCATGAACACGATGATCGAGATCAGCGAGATGAAGTGGAACCAGTAGCCCTTGGTGAGGCGCCAGAGTTCCCCCTCCGCCACCATGCGCTTGTCGCTGCCGCCGTATTTCGCGGCGTCGAGCTCCACCATCACGAGGATCGCGAGGTAGTAGAGCAGCGTCGGGATCGCCGCCATCATGATAACGTCGAAGTACGAGATCTTGAGGAATTCCGCGATCAGGAAGGCGGCCGCGCCAAGCACCGGCGGCGAGATGATCGCGCCAAGGCCGCCGGCGGCAAGCAATCCGCCCGCCGCGTTCTTGTCGTAGCCGGCCTTTTCCAAGAGCGGATAGGCCACCGTACCGATCGCGACCGTGGTGGCCACGCCCGAGCCCGACGGGCCGCCCATCAGGAACGAGGACAGCACCACCGCACGCCCGGCGGAGTTGCGACGGCCGCCCATCGCCGCGAACGAGAAGTCGATGAAGAACTTGCCGGCGCCCGAGTGCATCAGCACAGCGCCGTAGATCGTGAACAGGATGATCAGGCTCGACGACACATCGACCGTGGTGCCGAAAACGCCTTCGAGCGTCATGTAGAGATGGCCGATCAGGTCCTCGAGCGCATAGCCGCGATGGGTCCAGGGCGCCGGCAGCATGTGGC
This sequence comes from Devosia equisanguinis, assembly GCA_945903565.1. Taxonomy (GTDB): domain Bacteria; phylum Pseudomonadota; class Alphaproteobacteria; order Rhizobiales; family Hyphomicrobiaceae; genus CAMDPA01. Next base: position 5,313 of record CAMDPA010000032.1, read on the forward strand.
CGAGCAGCGCGTAGAGAATGAACGCAATCGCGACGCCCGGCATGATCATGCCGGTGGTGCGGCGTGTCGCCTCCAGCAGCAGCACGATGAACACAACGCCGACGATCACGTCCCAGCGCCCGGCCATCACCGCGCGATCACCGAAGGTGTCGCCCTGCCAGAGGATGTAGCCGATCACACCGACGGTGCCGGCTGCCAACAGCCAGTCCCACCACATGATGTGGTCGCGATAGCGCCGCGCCATTGGATAGAGCAGGAACGCGAGAAACATCACGGCGAATACGTGGACGGGCCGCATCACGTAGGCCGGCACGATTTCATAAGCGGCATAGAGGTGGAACAGCGAGACGCCGACAGCCATCGCAGCTATGGCGGCGCCGAGCCACCCGCCAATACGGTTGACGGCGCCCTCCTCCGCTTCGATCAATTCCTCGATCTTGCGCTGGGTGTCGTCGGCCGCTGGAGTTGCATCCCCCGCGGGGTTGGTGCCAGCGGCCATGGTGTGATCCTGATAAGGGGTGTCAGACCCTGCGGGTCTGACACCGTGCGCCAACGCTGATGTGCCGCCGACGACATGCGACGTCGCGTATTGGTGTCAGACCCAGAGGGTCTGACACCTCGCCAAACTCACTACTGCACCTTGACGTTCTTCTCGGCGAAGAACTTGAGCGCGCCGGGATGGAACGGGATGCCGGCCCGCTTGTTGGACTGCAGGTCGAGCTTGATGTTGCGGCCTTCGGCATGCACCAGCGCCAGATCGGCCTGCTTGTCGAACAGCGTCTTGGTGATCTGGTAGGCTTGGTCCGCCGACATCGTGCCGTTCACGGCCAGGATGTTCCACACCGTGATGTTCTTGTTGTCGGCGTCCATGCCCTTGTAGGTGTCCTTCGGGATGGTCGCTTCGGCGTAGAGCGGGCCGTACTTGGCGTTCATCTTGGCAGTGAGATCGGCGAAGTCGATCATCGCAATCTTGGTGTTGGGCGTGGCGGCAAGGTCCGTCACCGCCGCGGTCGGCAAGCCACCGACCCAGAAGAACGCCTCGATCTTGTTGTCCTTCAAAGCGTTGACGCTTTCAGCAACGCCGAGCCGCTCCTTGCGGATGTCCTTGGCATGGTCGAGGCCGGCGGCTTCCAACACGCGGTTGGCGAACACTTCCGTGGCGCTGCCGGTCGAGCCGGTCGAGACGCGACGGCCCTTGAGATCAGCGACCGTCTTGATCTTGGTCGAGGTGATCGAGGCTACGTGCATGTGGTTGGGATAGAGCACGGCCAGCGCCTGGACATTGAGCTTGCCGGTGGTGAACTTGTCGGTGCCCTGGATCGCATCCCAGGCGGCGTCGACCTGGCTGAAGGCGATCTGCGCCTTGCCCGAGCCGGTGAGCCGAAGATTGTCGACCGAGCCGCCGGTTACCTGCGCGGTTACGACCGTGCCGGGGATCGTCTTGCTCAGAATGTTGGCGAGGCCGCCGCCAAGCGGATAGTAGACGCCGCCTGTGCCGCCGGTTGCGATCACCCACTGCTGGGGCGCCTGGGCCTGGGCGGCGCCGGCTACGGTCAGCGAAGCAACGGCCGCAATAAGGGCTTTGGTGGAAGTCATGCGCATTTGGAAGTCTCTCCCCATCTAACTGTCGTTATCCGCGACATATACACCGCACTCTAGTCGAACTCCTGCGACTGAAATAGTGTCACGACTCTAGACTTCGGCCCTAGACTTTCTGGCCAGTACCAGCGAACGCCGCGCCAGGTGGTTTGCGTGCGGTTCGCAGTGAGTAGCACGGCCGTGCAATCGGTTGCACGGCCGAAAGAACCTATCTATGTTCCGCCCGGTTCGCGGCGGCGCACCATCATTTCGAGGAGCACTCATGGCCAAGACCAGGGACCGGGGCCCGGCAGCATTGCCGGGGGGAGCACCTGGCCTGAATGACGATATCGGCGAAACGATGCGGCTGCAGCTCTACCGCTGCCAGGTCGAGCTGCGGCAGGCCGAGCAGCGCGCGTTCGATTTGTTCCTGCAGAACCTCGTCAAAGGCACCAGTCACTTGTCGCTCGGCCAGGAAGCCATCGCGGCGGGCTTTGCCTGCGCCATGAAGAAGGGCGATCTGTCGTTCTGCACCTATCGCGGCCATGCGCACACACTGGCGCGCGGCGTGCCGATCGAAAAGGTGCTGGGCGAGTTGATGCAGCGCGACAACGGCCTGATGCGCGGCAAGGGCGGCTCGATGCACCTCACCTCGGAGGAGCACGGCGTGATGGGCTCGTATGCGATCATCGGCGCGCATCTTCCGATCGCGTGCGGAGCGGCACTCACCTTCCAGTACAAGGGCACGGACGAGGTCGCGGTGTGCTTCTTCGGTGACGGCACGACCAATATCGGCGCGTTCCACGAAGCGCTGAACTTCGCGGCGATCTGGAAGCTGCCGGTGGTGTTCGTGTGCGAGAACAACCTTTATATGGAGTACACGCCGATCGGCGAGGTGACCGCCGTCGAGCATCCCGCGGCCGACCGCGCCTCGGCGTATGGACTGGAGCGCATCCTGATCGATGGGAACGACGCTGATGTCGTGTATCGCACCGCGCAGACCGCCTACGCCAAGGCGCGCGCGGGCAACGGCCCATCGTTGATCGAGTGCCTGACCTACCGTCACAGCGGCCACTCCCGCGCGGATCCCGCGAAGTATCGCCCCGAGGGCGAGCTCGAGCGCTGGAAGGAGAAGGACCCGATCAAGGTCTATCGCGAGCGGCTGAAGCAGTTCGGCGTCAAGGACAGCACGATGGCCGACATCGACAAGGACGTTGCGCGCATCGTCGACGAGGCCACGGAAGCCTGCAAGGCCTCACCGATGCCGCCCAATGAAATTGCATTCACGGACGTATACGCTGACGGGGGCTGGGCATGGCGGAACTGACCTATCGCGACGCGGTTGCACGCGGCATCGCCCAGGAGATGGCGCGCGACCCCGACGTGATCTTCTTCGGCGAGGACGTGGCCAAGGCCGGCGGTGTGTTCAAGGCGACCGTGGGGCTCTACGAGCAGTTCGGCCCGCGCCGCGTGCGCGACACGCCGATCTCGGAGCAGGCAATTCTCGGTGCGGCCATGGGGGCTGCGATGACCGGCCTGAAGCCGATCGCGGAAATCATGTTCTCGGACTTCATCGCGGTGTGCTTCGACTTCATCGCCAACGAGTTCCCCAAGGCGCGCTACATGTCGAACGGGCAGACCAAGTGCCCGCTCGTGGTGCGTACCGGCAACGGCGCGGGCTCGCGCTTTGGCGCGCAGCATTCCCAGAGCGTCGAGAACTGGTGCATGATGATTCCCGGCCTCAAGGTCGTGGCGCCATCGACGCCGCGCGACGTGATCGGGCTGCTCGCCGCCGCCGTGCGCGATCCGGACCCGGTGATCTTCTTCGAGCACAAGTCGCTGTACGCCATGAAGGGCGAGGTGCCCGACGGCGAGATCGTCGACACGCTCGGCACTGCCAAAATCGTACGGCCCGGCAAGGACGCGACGATCATCGCACTCGCGCTGATGGTGCCGCGCGCGATCGAGGCGGCGGACCGGCTGAAAGCGCAGCACGGCATCGACTGCGAGGTGATCGACGTGCGCTCGCTGGTGCCATTGGACACACGCTGCATACTCGGCTCCGTCGCGCGCACGCATCGCCTGTTCACGGTGGAAGAGAACCCGCGGCTGTGCGGGTGGGGGGCGGAGATCGTGTCGATCGTCGCGGACGAGGCGTTCTACGATCTCGACGGCCCGCCAATCCGCATCACGACGCCGCATATCCCGCTGCCCGCCGCCGACATCCTGGAAGACATGGTGCTGCCGACGGTGGAACGCATTGCGGAGACGGTGCGAAGGGCGTTGTCGGCGTGATGGCTTTGGCGAACATGCTATTCAAAAGTCCGGAATTTTGGCATAATTCGACGATGACCACGATCACACTCGAGAAAGCCCAAGAAGACCTCCCCGCCCTCATCAAGCGCGTGCTTGCCGGGGAGGACATCGTCATCGAGGCGGAGGATCGAAAGGTCCGGCTGTCGCCGGTGACGCCCCTGCCGAACCAGGCGGATCCGGAACCACGGCGCGCGAGCTACCGTGGGCGCGGGGTGCTCAAGGGCCAACTCATTCTCGGACCGGAGTTTTTCGAACCGCTGAGCGACGAGGAGTGCGGGGTCGGTAGCGATCCGGGTGCGGCGTGAGGCTGCTGTTGGACACCAATGCCGTATTGTGGTGGTTCGCAGACACTCCCACTCTTCCCGGCCATGTCGATGCGTTGATCGACGATCCCGCCAATACGATCCTCGTCAGCGCCGCGTCGGCCTGGGAGATCTGCACAAAGGTCCGTATCGGCAAGCTACCGTCCGGTCGAGCGCTTTGCGAGGACTTTAGCGGCTATCTGCGGCGGTATCATTTCGAGCAACTGGCGATCACGGTAGAACATGGCCGCCTGGCTGGCCGGATGGCGGGCGCTCACAAGGACCCGTTCGACCGCATGATCGCCGCGCAGGCGCTGAGCGAGGACCTTCCGATCATCACCAACGACGCGGCGTTCGCCGGGTTTGGCGTGAAGGTGGTGTGGTGAGGATACCGTGGTTGCCGACACGTTTGCTGCGCGTTCGACTTGATCAGATTGGCCTCGCTGACATAGCCAAGCCTCGAGACCTTGCAAGCTATTGCAGTCGTTGGCATGGTCGCGGCAACAAGAAACCGATGGTGACATAACATGCCCAAGACCAGCTCCGCTTACGACAACCTGCTCGCCAACGTGCCGACCGATCTGTGGATCGGGGGCAAGTGGAAGAAGGCGTCCGATGGCGCGCGGTTCGACATCACCGATCCCGCAACCGAGGAGAAGATCTGCGACGTCGCCAGCGCCACCGTCGAGGACGCCAAGGCGGCGGTCGATGCAGCGCAGGCTTCAATGGCGGATTGGGCGGGACGCAAGCCGCGCGAGCGCGCTGAGATTTTGCGCAAGGCGTACGAGCTGATCATCGCGGACGCGGAGCGGCTGGCCAAGCTCATCACGCTGGAGAATGGCAAGGCGCTGTCGGATTCGCGCGGCGAGGTGGCCTACTCCGCCGAGTTCTTCCGTTGGTATGCGGAGGAAGGCGTGCGGAATATCGGCCAGATGTCGATTGCGCCATCGAGCGGCGCGCGCATCCTGGTGCAGCACAAGCCGATCGGCGTCGCGGTGCTCGTCACGCCGTGGAACTTCCCGGCTGCAATGGCAACGCGCAAGATCGGCCCGGCGCTGGCGGCGGGTTGCCCGGTCGTGCTCAAGCCTGCGTCGGAGACGCCGCTGACCATGCTCGCGCTGATGCCGATCCTGGAGAAGGCGGGCGTGCCCGCTGGTGTCGTCAACGTGATCCCGTCGCGCCGCTCCGGTCCGGTGGTGTCGGCGATGCTACACGATCCGCGCGTGCGCATCGTGTCGTTCACCGGCTCGACGGAAGTCGGCCGCAAGCTGCTGCACGAGGCCGCCGACAACATCGTCAAGCCGGCGATGGAACTGGGCGGCAACGCGCCGTTCCTGGTGTTCGAGGACGCCGACATCGACGCGGCCATCGAGGGCGCGATGATCGCCAAGATGCGCAACATGGGCGAAGCCTGCACCGCCGCCAACCGCTTCTACGTGCACGAGAAGGTGCACGATGTCTTCGCCAAGAAGCTGACCGAAAAGATGGGCGCGCTGAAGATGGGCAACGGCCTCACCGAGGGCGTGGCGCTCGGGCCGCTGGTCAACGCCGAGACGCGCGACAAGGTGCAGGCGCTGGTCGACGACGCCGTCAAGAAGGGCGCCAAGATCGCGACGGGCGGCAAGGCGCCGGGTGGGAAGGGCTATTTCTATCCCGCCACCGTGCTCACCAACGTGCCCGACACCGCCCTGCTGTTGCGCGACGAGATCTTCGGGCCGGTGGCGCCGATCCAGACGTTCAAGACCGACGAGGAAGCGATCCAGCGCGCCAACGACACCGAGTATGGCCTCGTCGCCTATCTCTACACGAAGGATCTGGCGCGGGGCATGCGAGTGTCGGAGAAGCTCGAGTTCGGGATGATCGGCCTCAACCGCGGGCTCGTCTCCGATCCCGCTGCTCCCTTCGGCGGGATGAAGCAGTCGGGCCTTGGCCGCGAAGGCGCGCACGAAGGCCTGATGGAGTTCCTGGAAACGCAATACGTCTCGGTGTCGTGGTGATGAGCCAGAAGCCCAGCAGCATCGCGCAACGCTTTCACGGCGCGTGGCGGCTCGTGTCGCCGAGCTCTGACGGCATGCTCTACTACGATCCGAGCGGCCACATGATCGTGCAGAGCGCGCCGCGCCGAGAGACCCCGCGCGCGGGCGCGAAGCCAACGGCGCAGGAGGCGCTTGCCGCGCTCGACGGGCACGTTGCCTATCTCGGCACCTATACGATCGACGAGACGGCGGGCACGGTCACGCATCATCAGGTGGCGACCGTTCAGCCCGGCGCGAAAGTCGGCCTCGTTCGGGCCTACGAGTTTCAGTCGGATAATCGTCTCATCCTGCGCCCAGTCGGTGGCGTGGGCGAGATCGTTTGGGAACGCCTTTCTTCGTAGGTTGGGTTAGCGATGCGGAGCGTCGCGCAACCCAACGACGGAGCCACAACCCGCGAGCATGTCGACGATGGACGCACGACCTCCCCAACCCGGCCCCGATGCCCAGCGTCTGATTGGCGGGTGGCGTCTCGTATCGGCGCTCACCAACGGCAAGGTCAACGCCGAGCGCGGGACCAAGCCGACCGGCATCATCTTCTACGACGCAACGGGGTGGATGTCGGTGAACATCCAGGGCGACCATCACCCGATGGAGCTTGCAGGGGACACGCCGACTCCCGAAGAGTCGCATGCGGCGTTGCGCACCTATTGGGCCTATTTCGGCACCTATTCGGTCGACGAGCAGGCCAAGACCGTTACCCATCATCGCACGGGCAGCGTGAACCCTGGGTGGCAGCGCCATACCGACTATGTACGCGCCTACGAGTTTCTCGGACCTGATCGCGTGGTGCTGCGTCCGCAGGCGCCAGCGCGCAACGGCAACGAGTTGGTATGGGAGAGGTTGAAATAGAACGCCGCAAATTGGGTCAAGCGTCGATGCTGTGCATCGCTCCGCGATGACGCGCGACCCAACGATCACGACGCCACGTAAATGCGTTGGGGTTTGGCCAGTGGCCACAGCCCAACCTACGAAGGACAAGGCAATGGACGTACTGATGCCGCAGCTCGGCGAGACGGTGACCGAGGGCAAGATCGTCAAATGGTTCAAGAAGGCCGGCGATATGATCGCGCCGGGCGATAACCTGTTCGAGATCGAGACCGACAAGACGTCGATGGAAGTGCCGGCGACGTCGGCAGGCGTGCTGGCCGAGATCCGCGTCGCTGTCGGGCAGGTCGCGCCGGTTGGCGCCGTCGTCGCAGTGATCGGCGGGGCCGTTGCTGCCGTCAGCGCGCAGGCATCGCCCGTGAAAGCTGCGCCGCCGCCGATGGCTGCCGCCTTCTCCTCCGTCAAGGCGCCGGCGGCAACGCCCGCTCCGACATCCGGTGTTCCGCTGCCGCAAACAAGCGCGCATCGCCAGTTCGCGCCCCAGCCTGTCGCCGTTCAGCCGATGCAAGCGGCTGCTCCGTCCAACGCGCCGATCCAGCTCGATCCATTCCGCGAGGTGCGCTCGCCCGAGCGCAACTACGGACCCGCGCGCCTGCCCGGTGGCGGAACCGTAACGCCGCTCGCGCGCCGGCTCGCCTGCGAAAGCGGTATCGACCTCGCCCGTGTCGGTGCATCGGGGCCGCATGGCCGCATCCTCGCGCGCGACATCGGCATGGCGATCGCCAGCGGTGCTGCCCCGATGGCGCGCGGCGCAACCGTGGCCCGGCCATCCGCCGCCCCGTCGCCCGACAAGGTCAAGGCGCTCTACGCACCGGGCTCGTATGAAGAAATCGAACTCGACGGCATGCGCCGCACGATCGCCGCGCGTCTGACCGAGGCCAAGCAGACGATCCCGCACTTCTATCTGACCGCCGACATCGAGATGGATGCGCTGCTCGAAGTTCGCGATCAGGCCAACGACAAGGTGCGCCGCAACGCCGACGGCAAGCCCGCCTACAAGCTGTCGGTCAACGACTTCCTGATCAAGGCGTTGGCGGCTGCGCTGCAGCGTGTACCGGCGGCGAATGCGGCGTGGGCGGAGGACCGCATTCTGTATTTCAACAGCTCCGACATTTCAGTCGCGGTCGCCATCGACGGTGGGCTGATCACGCCGATCATCCGCAACGCCGAGCAGAAGTCAGTTGCGATGCTGTCGCGTGAGATGAAGGATCTGGCGGTGCGCGCGCGGGCGAAGAAACTGAAGCCCGAGGAATATCTGGGCGGCGCGACCACGATCTCGAACCTGGGCATGTACGGCGTTCGCGAGTTCTCAGCGATCATCAACCCACCGCAGGCAACGATCTTCGCGATCGGCGCTGCCGAGCGGCGGCCCGTCGAGGCCAAGGGCGGCGGCATCCGCTTCGTCACCAAGATGACGGTGACGATCTCGTGCGATCACCGCGTGGTCGACGGCGCACTTGGCGCGGAGTTGCTCGCCACCTTCAAGGGCTTTGTCGAGCAGCCCGTAACGGCGATGGTGTAGACCTGATCGGCCTCGTCAGCCCTAAGCAGACTTTCGTTGGAAGGCCAACGAATGGTCTGCTTAGATCCTTGCTTCAGCAGAGTTTTATCGCAAAACCGCGTAGAACACTTTTGCGAACTCTGCTTAGCTGACGAGGCTTGAAATGGACACCGCCCCTCAGCGCACCTTGATGCCCGCCTGCGTCACGATCTCGCGCCACATCGGCACTTCCTTCTCGATGCGCGCCTTCATGCCGGCAGGACCCTTGTTCAGCACCTCGAAGCCGGACTGGAGCATCCGCTCCCTTACCGCCGGCCGTTTCAGGATCTCGTCGACCGCGGACGCGAGCTGATCGATCACGGCCTTGGGTGTCTTGGCAGGCGCCAGGAACCCCTGCAGCGTGTCGGCGACGAAATCCTTGAAGCCGGCCTCGATCATGGTGGGAACGTTGGGCAGGTCGTGCCAGCGGCCAGCGCTGGAGACGGCCAGCGCCTTCATCTTGCCAGCCACAATATGGGGATGGGCCGGCGGCAACGCGAAGCTGCCGACCTGCACGGTGCCGGCGAGCAGCGCCTGCACAGCGGGGCCCGCGCCATTGTGCGAGACGTGCGCCATGTTGATACCGGCGATGATCTTCAGCCGCTCGGCGGACAAATGCGGCGTGGTGCCGATGCCGGGGCTCGAATAGTTGAGCTTATTGGGGTCTTTCTTGGCGAGCGCGACGAGCTCGGCCATCGTGTTGACGCCGAGGTCATTCGAGACCGCGAACACGTTGGGCGACGTGCCCATTTCGGAGATCGGCTCGAAGTCCTTGGCGGGATCGTAGGGGATCTTCTCCGCCAAGCTCGGGTTCACGACGATGGCGCTCGAGGTCATCAGCAGCGTGTAGCCGTCGGGCTCCGCGCGCGCGACCTCGCCCATGCCGATATTGCCGCCGGCGCCCGCCTTGTTCTCGATGATGAAGGAGGCCTTCAGCGTCTCCGACAAATGCGCGGCGACGACACGCGCCATGATGTCGGTGGGGCCGCCGGGTGCGAACGGCACGACGATGCGGATCGGCTTGTCATTGGGCCAGGCAGCGAAGGCGGGAGTAAAATGCGCCAGGAACGGCATTGCCAAGCCACTGCCGGCAACCTGCAGGATGCGACGGCGCGAGACGGCCTTGGGCCCTGATTTCGACATTGCTCTCTCCCTGTCCCGCCATCGATATCCGATGTCGCGGCGGTCAACTCTATACAAGGCGCCAACACCCGTCCATGCGGCGCCCTCCGATGCGGTGATCCACGTGCAACGATCCTGGTCTTGTGCCGCGCGCGGGAATAGTCTTGGCGCAAAACCGCAGGGGAGGCGCGCCGATGCGACGACCAGTTTGCGCAGTGCTGCTTGCAGCGATGATCTCCATGATGACGGAAACGGCATCGGCTCAACGGGTTGTTCAATGCCGCATCACCGATCCGACGGGCACGCCGCTCAATGTGCGGCAGGGACCGCAGGGCCGGATCATCGGCACGATCCGCAACGGCGTGAGCGTGCACATCGCCGCCACGGCGCGCGATCACAAGGGCCAACCCTGGGTGCAGATCGTCGTGGGCCAAAGCGGGCGCACCATCGGCTGGGTCATTCGCGAGTACGTGAGTTGTTATTGATGCGCCAGCTCGGCACGACACGCGCTGCCACGCGCCTATTCTGCGCTCTTTTCGCGTTGCCGTTCGCGGACACCGCCAGCGCCAAGCGTCAGCCTACGCCGGCATTACCTACGCCGCTCGTCCACCTGCGCGCCGTCGAGCCGGCGATCCACCAGGAGATGCGCTATGCGACGGCGGACAATTTCACGGGCAGACCGCTACCAGGCTACGGCGCACCGGAGTGCGTGCTGTTGGCGAGCGTCGCGGCAGCCCTTGCGCGCGTGCAGCGCGATCTCGCCGCGCACGGTTTGGGGCTGAAGGTCTACGACTGTTATCGTCCGCGCCGCGCGGTTGCCGCCTTCCACGCCTGGATGAAAGAAGGCCAGGACGACGCGCGTTCGCGCCACTTCCACCCCCGCATCGAGCGCACTCAACTGCACCAACTCGGCTACGTCGCGGCGGTGTCGGGCCATTCGCAAGGCAACAGCGTGGACCTGACACTGGTGCCGGCGTCACCTGCCGCGTCGTCCGGCGCCACGGCGGCGTCGGTGGCGGACGCGCCATGCCACCAGAGCCCAACCGAGCGCACGGCGCATCCGAGCGTCGACATGGGCACCGGCTTCGACTGTTTCGATGTCCGCAGCCACCGCCAGGCAACCGGCTTGACACCGGCCCAGCGCGAGGCCCGCAAAACGTTGCACGACGCAATGATCCTTCAAGGGTTCCGGGGTTTTTCGAAGGAATGGTGGCATTTCAGCTTCGCGACGAACGAAGGCGGCGGCCGCAGCTTCGACGTGCCGATTATGCCCTACAGGCCTTGAACTTCACGCATTCCATAGCGCGAGCAACCCTGGATCGAGCGCGGCCGTCTCACTTGCCACCACGCCGGCAACCGCGGCCTTGAACGCCGCCAGATCGATCGCCTCGGGCGTTGCGATCTCGACGCCATCGGCCTGCAGGATCGAGAGACACTGCGCATCCTCCTCGGCCGCGAAAGCACGTTGCTCGGCGGTTGCTTGCGCGCACGCGGCCATCACCACCTCGCGCACATCCACCGGCCAGCCCGCGATAGCCTGGGCGTTGCCGAGCAACAGCGCGATGCCGTGGAAATGTCCGGTCAGGCTGACGTGGCGATGGGTCTTGTGGAGGTCGAAGTTGACAAGGTTCGTCAGCGGATTTTCCTGCGCATCGATGGTGCGATCCTTAACGGCGGGACCGAGGTCCTTCACGTCGAGATAGCGCGGCACGAAGCCGAGCGCCGAAAACAGCGCCTGATGAAACCGGTTGTCGAGCGTGCGGATGCTGAGGCCCGCGCAGTCGCTGGGGTAGCGGATGGCGCGCACGCCGTTCGAGATGTGGCGCAGGCCGTTGTCCCAGAAGCCGAGCACGACGTACCCCGTACGCGCGGCGACAGCGGCCTTGATGCGCGCGCCAACGTCGCCATCGAGCCGCCGCCACATGCGGGCGCGATCGGTGCCGGGAAACGGCATGTCGAGCAGGCCGAGCTCGGGCACGCGGCCGGCCAAATAGCTCGACGCGAAATAGCACATCTCGAGGTCGCCGGACTCGGTCAGGCTCAACAGGTCCGCGGCCTGATGCCCGGCGGCCGTGATCTGAGGGGTGAGCAGGAAAGCGATCGCGTCGCCGAGCGTCTTGCCCAAAGCCTCGCCGAGCAACCGAGCCGCGCGTGTGTGTACGGAGCGCTCGGGCTGGTAGCCGCCGAACCGAATCTTGATGGGGTCAGGCCCCGCGCTTAGGCGTGTCATGCAGCTCTCGACGTTGCGGCGCGAGGTCTGGCCCCGCATTGGTGAGTTCATTGCGGGATCCAAGCAGACTTAGGACACCCGGCTTGGGATCCTTCGTCTTCTAATCCGGTAGCATCTCGAGCGAAAGCTGATCCGGCAGCCGTGACACCATCGCGGCGATGCGAGGGTCGGACGGGGCACGCTGATAAACGTCGGTGTAGAGCGCTGTTACCCAGTCGCGCACCGTTTCCCGATCGATCGAAGAAGCATCGTCGAGACCGTGGATGAGCAGCATCATCGGCGGCGGCACACCGGCGACATCGAGCGGCAGGATGTAGTTCAACCCGGAGATTACGCGGCACCGCACCCGCTTGTAGAACCTCAACCGCCTCAGCGTATTGGCGTCTGCCCCCGGCTGATCGACTTCCAGGACACATGCCAACCCAGGACTGCGGCTCTGGGCTACGGCTCTTGCGCCCCGGAAGATCTCCTCGCCCTGTCCACGCGACCGCAGGGTCTTGTCGACCGCCATGTACTCGAGCAGCCAGAAACCGCCACTTCGAGGAAAGAACATGATGGCGAATGCGGTGATGTTTCCCCCCGTACGGGCGACGAGAAAGACATAGCGGGGATCGCGGAGCAACTTGGCGAGTTCAGTTGGGGCCTTCTGCTCCGAAGGCTCGATCGCCTCCGGGTAGATTGCCACCATTTCGGCAAAGCCCTCGTCATCACCAGGCTGCAACTGGTCGATGTTGCCGGTCATGAAAAACTCCCGTTGAGGCAGTCTCCCCGAAAAAGCTGACCGATCGAACTCTTCGCGTCACCCGAAGTGAGAAAAGTTACTTCACCTGAATACAACAGGGGCCAGGCTCTTTCGAGCCCGGCCCCTGGATGTAGTGGCATGGTGTCAGTCCCGGAGGGTCTGACACCGTCCCAGTTCGTGTGCGAGAACCGCGAGCAACAAAAGCGCCACGATGTTGGTGATCTTGATCACCGGGTTCACCGCAGGACCGGCAGTGTCCTTGTAGGGATCGCCGACCGTGTCGCCCGTAACCGAGGCCTTGTGCGCGTCGCCGCCCTTGGCGTGCTTGACGCCGTCCTTATCGACGAAGCCGTCCTCGAAGCTCTTCTTGGCGTTGTCCCAGGCGCCGCCGCCCGAGGTCATCGAGATCGCAACGAACAGGCCGGTGACGATCACGCCGAGCAGCATCGCGCCGACCGCGGAGAACGCAGCGCTCTTGCCTTCGATGCCGCCGCCGCCAACGTAGTAGATCGCCACGTACAGCACGATCGGCGACAGCACCGGCAACAGCGACGGGATCACCATCTCGTTGATGGCAGCCCGCGTCAGCAAGTCGACAGCACGAGCGTAATCGGGGCGATCGGTGCCCTTCATGATGCCCGGCTTCTCCTTGAACTGGCGCCGTACTTCCTCGACGATCGCGCCGGCCGCGCGGCCGACCGCAGTCATCGCCATGCCTGCGAACAGGTAGGGGATGAGGCCGCCGATCAGCAGGCCGACCACGACGTAGGGATTAGCCAGCGAGAAGTCCGGCGTCACGCCCTTGAAGTACTGGAACGTGGTCGAGCCCGGTTTATTGGCCTCGGCGACGAAGTACTGCAGGTCGTAGTTGTAGGCCGCAAACAGCACCAGTGCGCCAAGACCGGCCGAGCCGATCGCGTAGCCCTTGGTGACGGCCTTGGTGGTGTTGCCGACCGCGTCGAGTGCGTCGGTTGAACGGCGCACTTCCTTCGGCAGCCCCGCCATTTCGGCGATGCCGCCGGCGTTGTCGGTGACCGGGCCGAACGCGTCGAGCGCCACCACCATGCCGGCGAGGCCGAGCATCGTCGTGGTTGCGATCGCCGTGCCGAACAGGCCGGCCAGCTTGTAGGTGACGATGATGCCGGCGACGATCACCAGTGTCGGCAACGCGGTCGATTCCAAGCTGACCGCAAGGCCCTGGATGACGTTGGTGCCGTGACCGGTGACGGACGCCTGCGAGATCGACTTCACGGGGCGCTTACCAACGCCCGTGTAGTACTCCGTGATCCATACGATAAAGCCGGTCACCAACAGACCGACGACGCCGCACTGGAACAACGCCCAGCCGGTGATCGGTACGCCAGCGGCAACGCCGACCTGGCCCCACGGACTGACTTCAGCGGAACCGAGCACATACTTGGTCGCCAAATACAGACCGACGACCGACAGCAGCGCGGAGACGATGAACCCCTTGTAGAGCGCGCCCATGATCGAGTTGTTGGCGCCGAGCTTGACGAAGTACGTGCCGATGATCGAGGTGATGATGCATGCGCCGCAGATCGCGAGCGGATAGACCATCAGTGCCGCGAGCCCCGTCTGCGTACCGAACAGGATCGCCGCGAGCACCATCGTGGCGACAACCGTCACCGCGTAGGTCTCGAACAAGTCTGCCGCCATGCCGGCGCAATCGCCGACGTTGTCGCCGACGTTGTCGGCGATCGTGGCGGGGTTACGCGGATCGTCCTCGGGAATGCCGGCCTCGACCTTGCCGACGAGATCGCCGCCGACGTCAGCACCCTTGGTGAAGATTCCGCCGCCCAGACGCGCGAAGATCGAGATCAGCGAAGCACCGAAGCCGAGGGCTACGAGCGCGTCGATTACCGTGCGGTTGTTGGGGGCGAGCTTCAGCCCCATGGTCAGGAACATGTAGTAACCGGCGACGCCGAGCAGCGCCAAGCCCGCCACCAGCATGCCGGTGACAGCGCCCGACTTGAAGGCGATATCGAGGCCCGAGGCCAGCGACTGCGTTGCCGCCTGCGCGGTTCTGACGTTGGCACGCACCGACACGTTCATGCCGATGTAACCGGCAAGGCCAGATAGAATGGCGCCGATCGCGAAACCGAACGCGACCTGCCAGCCGAGATAGAACGCAGCGGCAAAAATGACGATGCCGACCATCGAGATGGTCGTGTACTGCCGGTTGAGATAGGCCGATGCGCCTTCGCGGATGGCGGCGGCGATCTCCTGCATGCGCGGTGTGCCCGCGTCTGCCTTCATCACATTCTGCGCGGTGACGAACGCGTAGAGTATCGCCAGCGCGCCGCAGGCGATGATCCCCCATAGGAGGCTGCTCGTTTGCATCTAGTGGTCCCCTTCGTGCGGGTAGGTGCCGGGTCGCTACGCGGCAATTTCAACAGTCTTCACGGGCATTGCACCCGCAAGGAATCATCTCGCCCCCTGCCAGCGAGATTCGCGGCCGGACCATGCCAAAGTTGTTCCGCCGTTGCAACCAGGGCACAACGTGACGGCTGGATTGGCCACAGGTTGGTTAAGATGGGGGGCGACGTGGATCATCCACATCTGCGGCGTCGTGAATTCGGGACAGCTCGAATTTGTGGCGAGGGATCGCGCTGGGGCACGATATGAGGAGCTGTGATTTAGTTTTGACGGCCTTGCCGTCGGGCCCTCATACTCCCGAATGAGGGCCGCGGGCCCTCAACCCGCGATTTGGGCGCCAATGGCGGCGTCGACGTCCTCGCCCGCCGCAATCGCTGACGACACCAAAATGCGGGCGGTTCGGATGTGGTCCCTCCGATGGGAGCGCGGGAATACGGGGACAGCTCGATTTTCGTGACGGCAAACAGCGGTAGCGTAGGCTGGGTCAAGCTTTCGCGCGACCCAGCTTTTGCGCGCCGTCGTGGATTGCTGGGTCGCGCTTCGCTTGACCCAGACTGTATGTCCCTTCCACGAACGAGGCGACTCACCCCCGATGTGGGGTCGAGGGTTACCCGGATTGGCCGGGCAGAGCCTCACACAAGGAGGGTGAGTCATGGGTGATCATAGCGAAGCTTTCGTTGGCATCGATAC
>CAMDPA010000033.1 GCA_945903565.1 Devosia equisanguinis
GCTTCCGCCTCAGTGGGCGAGGGAGACAGCCCCATGTCGAACAACCGCCGACAGATCAAGCTGGGCATGTTCCTGCGCCCGGCCGCCCATCACATCGCGGGTTGGCGCCATGCCGACGCGTGGGCGGATGGCGGCCTCGACTTTTCGAAGTTCGCGGAGTTGGCGCGCACCGCCGAGCGCGGCTTGTTCGACCTGTTGTTTTCCGCCGACGCGCTGACCGGCGAGCGTTACGATCGCGACACACTCTCGCGCACGTCCTACGTCGCGTGGATCGAGCCGATGTCGCTTCTCACAGCGCTGGCGCCGTTGACGCGCAACATCGGCCTCGTATGTACGGCGACCACGACCTACGAGGAGCCGTATCATGTCGCGCGCCGGTTCGCTTCGCTCGACCTGATCAGTGGCGGGCGCTCCGGCTGGAACGTGGTCACATCGGCCAACGATGCCGAAGCCAGCAACTTCGGACGTGAGCAGCACTTGCCCAAGGCCGAACGCTACGCTCGCGCGCGCGAATTCGTCGGGGTGGTGCGCGGGCTTTGGGATAGCTGGGACGACGACGCCTTCCAGTTCGACAAGCAAACCGGGCGTTTCTACGATCCCGACAAGCGTCATGCGCTCGACCACAAGGGCGACTACTTCCAGGTGCGCGGACCGCTGACGGTTTCGCGCTCGCCGCAGGGGCAGCCGGTCATCGTGCAAGCCGGCGCATCGGAAGACGGCCGGCAGCTCGCCGCCGAGACCGCCGAAGTGGTGTTCTGCGCGCATCAATCGCTGGAGGCCGCCCGCGCATTTTATCGCGACGTGAAGGGCCGTATGCCCGCGGCCGGGCGCGATCCCGACCACCTCAAGATCATGCCCGGCCTCGGCGTCATGGTCGGGCGCACGCGGGCGGAGGCGGAGGCGAAGTATCAAGAGCTGCAGGATCTCATCTCTCCCGAAGTCGGTGTGGCGCTGTTATCGAAGTATATCGCCTGGGACTTGCGCGGGCATGACATTGACGGCCCCGTTCCCGTCGTACCGCAGGATCGCGGCGCCCCGAGCAGGTCTGCCCTGCTGAGCGACACCGCGCGTGCGGAGGGTCTCTCCATACGCCAACTCTACCAGCGCATAGCCGGTGGTAGAGGACACTTCTACGTGGTGGGATCGCCCGTCGACGTGGTCGATATGATGGAAGAATGGGTGTCGAATGAAGCAGCGGATGGATTCAACATAATCCCCCCGTTCTTTCCCAACTCCCTCGACGAGTTCGTGGATCTCGTCGTCCCCGAGTTGCAGAGGCGCGGTCTCTATCGCACGCGCTATGAAGGCAACACGCTGCGCGAGTTACTCGGGTTGCCTCGCCCCCTCAGCCGCTATGCGAATGGGGCGGGAATGTGAGAAGGTGGGCACGACGAACTTAGCCGGGCCTCCATCACGAGAGAACGCCGGCCATCTTTTACAGCCGGGGAGATACGTCATGCCTAGAACGACAACGGCACTCATGTGCGCGGCCCTCTCGGCCACAGCCGCAATAGCCGTGCAACCGGCTCCCGCCGTCGCCGATCCGGTCGCCGATTTCTACCGCGGCAAACACATCCGCTTCGTCGTGCGCACCACCACCGGCGGCGACTACGATCAGTACTCGCGCCTCGTCGGCCGTTTCATGGGCCGCTACATCCCCGGCAATCCCAACATCATCGTCGTTAACATGCCCGGCGGTGGCGGCATCATCGCGGCCAACTGGATGGCGCAGGTCGCCCCTCGTGACGGCACCGTGATCGGCATCGTCAGCCAGGGCGTGCCGTTCGATCAGGCGCTCGGTATGTCCAAGCAGCTCAAGGCGGATGTCCGCGAGTTCAACTGGATCGCCAACGTCGTCTACTCCAATCAGCTCCTCGTCGTCTGGCACACCTCGCAAACGAAGACACTCGAAGACGCCAAGAAGCGCGACACGCTGATCGGCACGACCGGGGCGGGCTCGGCATCGGTGCAGTATCCCGCGTTCTACAACAACGTGCTCGGCACCCGCTTCAAGCTCGTATCGGGCTACATCAGCGGCCAGGAGATCGACCTCGCGATGGAGCGTGGCGAGGTCGAAGGGCGCGGCACCAATCCCTATTCCGGCTACATGGCCTCGCGGCCGTCGTGGCTACCCGAGAAGAAGATCATTCCGCTGATCCAGGCCGGAACCGTGAAGGAGCCGGGCCTGCCCGATACCCCGCTGATCGTCGAGCAGAAGGTCACGCCCGATAAGCAACCGCTGCTCGACATGATGGCGCGCGCCTCCAGCGTCGGGCGTCCACTCGCAACCACACCGGGCGTCCCCGCCGAACGTGTAGTAGCGCTGCGGACCGCGTTCTTGAAGATGACCGAGGACGCGGAGTTCAAGGCCGCCGCGACCAAGGAGAACATGGAGATCCGCCCGATGAGCGGCGAGGAACTCGGCAAGCTCATAGCCGGCATCCTCGACGCCCCGCAGGATGTCCGTGACCGGATGAAGGTGGCGCTCGAACCCAAACCGGACGATGCGGTCAAGGCGCCGGAAGCCAAGAAGTAACCCGATCAACCCACCCGAATGCCAATAGACGCCCACGGAGAGACTGCATGTTCGCCAGGATCAATCACCTCGCCATCACCAGCGACAACTACGCGACCAACGCGCGGTTCTATCAGGCGCTGTTCGGCATGAAGGCGTCGAACACCCAGCGGCCCGCACGCGCGGCACCGGTCGGTGATGGCCAGATCGGCCTCAACAATATCCCCCGCCGGGAAGGTCGCCGTTCGGGCCTCGACCATTTCGGGTTCGAGGTCGAAAGCATGAAGCTCGCGCTCGAGCGCATCAAGGCGTTCGATCCCGGTCTCGAATACGTGCAGCGGCCGGCACAACGGCCGAACGCGGCGTATAGCGGTCACGATCCCGATTTCATCGTGTTCGATCTCGCCGAGCGCAACTCCGGCAAGGCCAAGGACATTTTCGCGGAAAACAGTTGGGAGCAGCCGCGCTACATCAATCACATCGCCTTGCGCGCCAAGAACCCCGAACGCTCCGCGCAGTTCTACACCCAAGTGTTCGAGCTGAAGCGGCTCAACCGGCCCAGCGACGGCAACATCTACCTTTCCGACGGCCGCGTGACGCTGGTGCTGCTGCCATGGACAATGGCGAACTTCGTCGGTCACGATCCGATGCCGCCGATGCTGGAACACTTCGGCTTCAAGGTGGAAAGCATCGCCGCGCTGAAACGCGATATGGACGATCTCATCGGCCAGAACCCGCAGATGGTGACCAAGCCGCTGGGTTATGGCGAGGAAGGCGAGGCGCGACTGGCGCTGTTCAAGCAGTGCCCCGTCGGACAATTCCATCTCACCGACATCGAGGGCGTCTACATCGACGCCACCGAAACCGACATCGCCGCAATCTGAGGTACATCCGTGTCGATACTTCAGCGAGCACTGACTGCATCGGGCGTCTTCGCAGTACTGGCAATGAATGCGGGCGGCGCTCTGGCTCAGCCGGCGGCCGAGTTCTATCCGGGCAAGTCGCTCACCCTCATCATCTCGACCGGCTCGGGCGGCGGCCTCGATGCCAGCGCGCGGCTTGTCGCGCGGCACATGGGCAACCACATCCCCGGCAAGCCTTCGATCGTGCCCCGCAACATGACCGGCGCGGGGCATCTGGCGGCGACCAACTACGTCTACGCACAGGCCCCCAAGGACGGCACCACGATCGCCGCGATCCTGCCAGCATTCGTCGGTTATCAGATGATCGACGGAAAAGGCTCCCAGTACGACGCGGCCAAGTTCCTATGGCTCGGCGCCAGCGACGTCGACAACCAGAACCTTTTCGTGTGGCACACCACCGGCGTGAAGACCGTCGAGGACGCACGGCGCACGGAGATCCTGATGGGCGCCACGGGTGCGGGCTCATACACCGCGCTGTGGCCCACCGTGATGAACAACCTGCTCGGTACGAAATTCAAGATCGTCTCCGGCTACAAGAGCACCAACGAGATCCACCTCGCGATGCAGCGCGGCGAGGTTCAAGGCCGCGCCGGCAATGCCTTCTCGAGCCTCAAGTCGCAGAACGGCGACTGGCTGGCGGAAAAGAAGATCAATCTCCTCGTCCAGATCGGCACCGAGCGGGAACCGGATTTTCCCGACTTACCCCTGCTGTCGGATCTCACCACCAACGACGAGCACCGGCGCATCCTCGCGTTCCTGTCCGGCGAGGTCGGTATCGGCAAACCGTTCCTGACGACGCCCGGCGTGCCCGCCGACCGGCTCGCGGTTTTACGCGCGGCATTCGAGGCAACGACCCGCGACCCCGCCTATCTCGCAGAAGCGCAACGCCTCAACATCGGCGTTCGCTCAGCCTGGCACGTGAAGATCGCCGCCATCGCGCAATCGATCTTGGCCACGCCCCCCGATCTCATCGCCAAGACCCGCGAGGCGATTACGGCGGGCAAGTGATGGGAGATACTCCGTAGGGTGCAATAGCCCACTTGGGCGTATTGCACCGCTGCAACGTACCCGGCGCAATACGCCCGAAAAGGGCTATTGCGCCCTACGGTTCTTGCCGCTTCAGGAACGGCGCCGCCAGCCGGATGAAATCGGCCGCGGCGTCCCAAGGCGACAAGTGCTTGCAGCCATCGACGATGTGCAGATCGAGCTGGGGATAGGTCTTCTTCAGAAGTTCGGCGCGATCCGCGGCTCGGGCGCGATCCTCGCGGCCGTAGATCATCAGCAGCGGCATCGCGAGATCGGGCAACCGCTGCCAGAGCGGCTTTCCCGTTCCCTTTTCGGCAGGCTGCGCGTCGCGAAGCTGGCGCGCCAGGAACGCCTGATGATTCCGGCCGATGCTGCGGCTGTGGCGCAAGGCCAGCTCGTCGCCGGTGATCAGCTCGTGGTGAAACAGGTTCTGCTCGAGCAGCTTCCGCGTATCTTCGATCGTGGGATCGGCGGGATTGGCTTGCCATTCGAGAGGCGTCTGGGCGGCGGCCTTCTTCGCTGCGGCACCATCCGCCGGCGGTGGCAACAGGCTGCCGGTCGACAAGATCACCATATGCGAGAACAGGCCGGGGTCGGCCAACGCGAGCTCCACCGCCATGGCGCCGGCTTGAGAGTGTGCGACCACCGCAACCTGCGTCAGACCCAGCGCACGCATCAGCTTGGGAATGGCGTCGCGACGAAACGCGGTCGAATGGTCCGCGGGCACATCCGACAAGCCAAAGCCCGGCTGATCGAACGCGATCGGCCGCACGCCTGCGGCGGCAAGCGGTGGAACGTTGCGCAGGAAGACGTCGGCGGAGGAGCCCAGCGAAGCCCCGTGCAGCAGCAGGACCGGCAGGCCGGAACCCGCCTCGAAATAGCGCAGGCGCAGACCATCAACCATCGCGTAGCGGTCCTCCAGGACCGGCGCGCTGCTCGTGGGACCAACTGCTGCCATTGTGCTCTCCCGTGCTTCGACCGTCCAACGCTCACTGGCGCTGGCTGACCGCAATCATGGTGTAGTCGGGATCGGACAAGAAGTGTTCGCCAATCGGACATTGCTGCTTCAACAGCTCGAGGCGTGCGCCCTGCTCCTTGCCCTTGCCGACCGGGATCGGATTGAGCACGGGGTTAACGCCCACCATCTCCTCCACGTCCGCCTTGAACTTCTCCACGCTCTCGACGGTGAAACCGACGTGGTCCATGCCCGTCGGTAGAATGCTCTGGCCCACGTAGTTCTTGATGCGCCAGGGCATGATCACCAGCGTGACCTTGCCGTCCGTCAGATAGTGGTTGGGATCGCCCGCCTTGGCGTTGCTCTCCTTCAGCTCGAACACATCCGTGTAAAAGCGGGCCATCTCGTCGGGCCGCATCGAGCGCATGGCGACATGCGTGATGCAGCGCGCGGCCTGCTCTCCCGTATTCTCGACGTAGATCGCGCTGCGGTTGGCCATCTTGCGCTGGGAGATGTCGAACACGTTGCCATCGGGATCGTTCGCGGTAATGCCGGCGAACGGCCGCGAGCCCGGCCGCTTGACCCAGTCGGCGGAGGGGTGCCGCGCCAAGCGCTCCAACGCAGTCTCGGTGTCTTCCACCTCGATGCCGAAATGATCCAGGCCCGCCGGACGCCCCGCCTTGCGCGGATTGATGTTGAGGCCGACGTAGCCATCGCCGACGGTCAGCGCGCGCATGGGATTGTCGAGGCCCGAGCCCTTCATGCCAAATACGGACTGATAGAACGCCGCGAGCAGCGAATAGCGCTCCGAGACAATGGCGACGTGGTTGATCTTGGCGAACATCGGGGCGCGTCCCTTCTCAGGCTTCATTCTTCAACGACCTACCACCCTCGATCGCTGAACATCGAGTCGTGGCACAAACTCAGGTCGTCATCCCGGACGAGCGAGCAGCGCGAGCGAAGATCCGGGACCCAGCAAGAAAAGCGTCGAAGACACACGAATATTTTGTGCCTCCGGCACTCCTTACGCTGGATCCCGGTATTGGTTCCACCTGCGGTGTCACCAAACCGGGATGACGGACCCGCATAACTTGCGCGTCAATGATTCTGGTTACTACATTCCACCGATCGACTGCTTGGCCGCTTCAACGATCTCCGACGGCATTGAGAAGGAGCGGGCTACGATCTTTGCGACGTCCTCGCCCGACACATAATCGATCTCGATGCGCACGCGCCGCGCCTCCTCCGCGAAGGCGGGATCCTTGAACGCGTTGGCGAACGCCACCCGCAGCGCGGCGACACGTTCGGCCGGCACACCCGGCGGGGCGAAAACAGACCGGTCCATATGGTCGGGGGCGAGCAGCAGTTGCATGATCTGCCGCGTGCGATCGTCCTTGGTCATCTCGCCGAGGGAAGGCACATCGGGGAACATGCGCGAGCGCTCGAGCGCGATCTGGATCGGGACGTTCACCATGCGTTTGGCAAACCAGTCCGGCCGGGTCGACTGGATCGACGACATCAAGCCACCACAGCGCCCATGCACCTCGCCACGCTCCATCGCGAGGTAGACGTCGTTGCCGCCCTTGTAGCCGGAGATGACTTTGATGCGCGCGCCATAGAGCTGTTTCAGCGCCGACGGCATCGTCTCCATCTGCGAACCCGCGCCTGTTCCGCCGACAACGTACTCCTTGTCGAGCATATCCTGCCAGGTGCGGATGCCCGAATTGCCCCACGCCACGCAGATGCCGGTCGCGGTGGCGAGTGACCCGAGCCAATGTGCCTGCCGCGGATCGAACTGTGCGCCCTTCATGCCGTAGAGCGGCGCGAACGGCACGCTCGAATGCGGCAACCCGAGCGTCGTCCCATCCTTCGGCGCCTGCGTGAACAGGTAGTTCATCGCCCGGATGCCACCACCACCGGGCATGTTCTGCACGATCACGTTCGGCTTGCCCGGAATGTGCTGGGCAAACGTCGGCGCGAACGCACGCGCATAGCTCGAATAGCCGCCCCCCTCGCCCGCCGACAGGATCAGGTTGATGGTGCGGCCGCGGAAGAAATCGGCGACATCCTGCGCGCGTGCGTCACCGCACAAAAACGCCAGTGCTGAGGCAATCAACCCGACCAACATCACCGATGCTTCGCGGCGCATTGGCAGCTCCCTTCTCACCTTGATCGAGAACGCGGACCGACGATTACGCCGCCGAAACGTCGATCAGGATCCCGTCGCAATCGGCAAGCCTGTGCTGGCCGAGCGGGCAACTGCGCGCGAACAGCTTTTCCAATGCCGCACCTTCCGCGCCGGAACTCACCGGGGCCGGCGTGAGGCGCGGATTGTCGCCCGCGATGCGCGCAACATCGGCCTTGAACGTCTCGAGATCTTCCACACGGAAGCCAATGTGGTCCATGCCTTGCGTGATGATGCCGGTGCCGTCGTAGTCGGTGATGTCCCACGGCATGATCACCAGCGTGACGTGGCCGTCGGTCAGATAGTGGTTGGGATCCCCGGCGCTCTTGTTGGTCGGCGTCAGCTCGAACACCGTGCGATAGAACGTGGCCATCTCATCGGGCCGCATGGTGCGCAGCGCGACGTGATCGATGTGACGCGGATTGGCCTTGCCGTCGTTCTCGACATAGACCGACGTGCGGTTCGCCATGTTCTTTTGCGAGATGTCGAACATGTTGCCGTCAGGATCATGCGTGGTGACGCCGGCGAACGGTCTCGTCGATGGGCGCTTCAACCATTTGACGCTGGGATAATGCTTGGCGATGCGCGCGAACGCTTCCTCGGCATCGTCCACCTCGATGCCGAAATGGTCGAGCCCCGCGGAGCGGCCGGCACGGCGGGGATTGATGTTGAGCCCGACGTAACCATCGCCGACCGTCACCGCTCGGCCAGGTCGCGTCTTCGCCGATGTCCGCATCCCGAATGCCGCCTCGTAGAACTGGGCGAGCTGGGCGTAGTTGTCGCTGACAATGGCGACGTGATTGATCTTGGCGAGCATGCGTTTGCACCCTTCAATCCAGGCATTTCCCCCGCAGATTGGTCGTTAGCAGCCAATCCAACGCAGCAACTTTAGCGCAATGGTCCACCATTGCAAAGCTGGTCCGGCGAATGCCAAACTGGGATACGCCCGAACACGGTCGGGCCAGCGGATTGGAGGCGTGGCCATGCCGGTATCGCAGACGCAACACACCCAGCACAGCCCCGGCGCCCAGGCATTCGACGTGCGCCGCTTGTCGCCACACATCGGCGGCGAGGTGACGGGGCTCGACCTCGCACAGCCGCTCGCGCCCGAAACCTTTGCCGCCCTCCGCAAAGCCTGGCTCGAGCATCAGGTGCTGGTGTTTCGCGATCAGAAGCTCTCCGACGACGATCAGGTTCGCTTCGCCCGCTATTTCGGCACCCCGATTGGGTCGCGTTCGATGCAGCAGGCCAACCCCCACGTGATGCTGATTTCGAACATCCGCGAGAACGGCCAAGTGATCGGCCAATTGCCGGATGGCGAATTGCAATTCCATGCCGACAGCGTGTTCCTGGAAAAGCCGCTGATGGGCGCGATCCTGCACAGCGTCGAGGTGCCAGCGTCCGGCGGCAACACGATGTTCGCGAGTACCTACGCCGCCTACGATGCCCTGTCGCGGGAGGACAAGCGGCGATTGTCGGGCCTGACGGCCGTCAACGCGTTCGACTACGCGACGCAGGTGCGCACCGGACGTTTCGATACCTCCAAGGGGCCGCACCGGACGCATCCGGTGATCCGAACGCACCCCGAGACCGGCCGCAAGGGCATCTTCGTCAATCGGCTCATGACGCAGCATATCGTCGGCCTGCCGCTGGCGGAGAGCGACGCGCTGCTGCCGCGGCTGTGGGAGCTGTGCGAACGGCCCGCCCACATCTACGAGCACGTCTGGCGCGTCGGCGATGTCCTCATGTGGGACAACCGCTGCACGCAACACGCCCGCACCGATTTCCCCGAGGGCGAGCGCCGCTTGCTTCGCCGCGTCGGCATCGAGGGCGATAAGCCGTATTGAAGCACGCACATGGCTACCAGCCGGACCGCATGCTAATCTTAGTTTTCAGTCAAATTGGAGCTTCGCGACGTTTATGCAGCGAACCTACACCGTAATTCTCGAGCCTGATGAGGAGGGCGGCTTCGTTGTGCGCGTGCCCGCTTTGCCGGAGGTTTGCACGCAGGGCGACGACGAGCAGGACGCGTTGGCCAATGCGCAGGAGGCAATCGAGCTTGCGATCGAGCATCGGCTCGCTGAAGGAGAAGCCATTCCAGCCGAGCAGCACCCCAGGGTTCGCGAAGTAACAGTCAGCGTCGCCGCGTTGTCGACGCCATGAACGCGAAGCTTCGCGGCTTGCGCGGCAGGGATGTCGTGCGGGCCCTGGAGCGTGCGAGGTTCGTGTTGAAGCGGGTGAAGGGCAGCCACCATATTCTGGTCCACCCCGACGACACGCTGCGCCGCGCAATCGTGCCCGCTCACGCGGGAAAGACGATCAAACCCGGCACGATGCACGCCATACTCAAGCAGGCAGGATTGAGCGAAGAGGAATTCGAGGCGCTTCTCTGAACGACGCGCCCTTTTCTTGCTTCCCCCGCCGCTCCTCCACCGCCCGACGCTTGACCAGCCCTACGAACAATACATTGGCGCGCACTTCACGCCCCCAGCACATCCTGCAGCCGGAACAGCTCGAGCGTATTCGTGCGGCCCATCTTGCGGCGGGCGGACTCGCCGATCGGGCAATCGTCGAACCACTTGGCCGCTTCGTCGATCGCCTCGAACGGCCAGTCGGTCGAAAACAGGATACGGTCCGCGCCGACCACCTGCATCGAGCACAGCAGCGCCGGTGTCGAGAAATTGCCTGATACCGTGATGTAGAAGTTCTCCTGGAAATACTGGGCCAGCAGACGTTTCGCGGGATAGCGCGGCGGCTGGTTCAGCCACTTATTGCGATTGTCGCAACGCCAGATGTTGAACGGCAGCCCCTCGCCCATGTGCCCGAGCACGATCTGCAATTTCGGATGCCGGTCGAACAGGCCCGAGCACATCAGACGCAGCGCGTGCACCGCCGTCTCCTGCCCGAACGCCCACGTCGGCCCCATCAGCCAGGGGTGCCCGTCATAAATGCGTGCGTCCTGCGGCAGGGGATTGCGGGGGTGAAGGTAGAAGGGAACGTCGAGCTCCGCGACCTTGGCCCAGAATCCCCGATAGCGCGCATCGTCGAGATAGATCGGCATGTCCGCGTCGCCGGCTTGCGAGAAGCCATTGATCAGTACCCCACGGAACCCGAGCTGTTTCACGCAGCGCTCGACTTCGCGCGTGGCCTCGTCGGGGTCCTGCATCGCGAGTGCGGCGAGGCCTTGGAAGCGCTTCGGGTTCTTGGCGACCTCGGCGGCGAGATAGTCGTTCGAGCGCCGCGCCACATCGACGGCGCGTTTCGTATCCACGATCGCTTGGACGGCCGGCGCATTGAGCGACAACAGCATCATCTCGATGCCGGCCTTGTCCATTTCCCGCAGGCGCGTCTCGTGGATGTCCATGATGCGATGCTTCAGCTCGGACCAGTGGCTCTCGGGCACGAACCCCGCGCTGTCCTGCAGCGTATCGGGAATTGCGAAGTGCTCCTCGAGCGCGATCTTGCCTTGCATGTGGGACTCCGGTTGGGAAGTGATGGTCTTGGAAGCACCAGATCTGCCAATAGGACCGCTCAGGGAAGTATCTTGTCATACTCCGCATGCGTCCCGATCCAGATCCAGTAGATGCCATCCGGATTTCCTTCATCATCGTCGAGACCAAGCGCGCGATAATGATCACCGACTCGGACAGACCAAAGATCTCCGATACGCTTCAGGTGCAACGAAGGGTGGCGAGAATTCGCTTTGAGGAGCTCGTATTTGCTGTCGGCAAGCCTTTGAATGTCGGCGGGCAAGGACTGATAGTGCGCCCAGAATTTTGGCGAGGCGCGGTGCCTCACAGCTCGCGAGCCTTGCCCGCGGCGCGATCCAACTTTGCCTCGGCGATCAAGGAGGCGAGCTTGCCCGACTTTTGATCACGCGCGATCTGCTCATCCCAATTCTGATGATCGCGCTCGATCAGCCATGCCAGAATCTCCGCCTGCTCCTCTGCCGACAATGTTTCGATGCGGCCCTTGATTTCGGCAATGTCGCCCATTGAGATGATCCGATCAAACCAGCATGTCAGCCGGAAAGTCCGTCACCAGGCTCGCGTTGTCAATCGGACCGCGAAAAAAGGGCCGCACCTCGCGGTCCAGCCCCCTTCACACTCTCGGACAGTGGATGGTGTCAGACCCGGAGGGTCTGACACCAAAGTCACTCCGCGGCCTTCTTGAACTGCGGGGCGGCAGCACGCACGTCGCTGTCGACGTGGGGCGAGAACGACTCGAAGTTCTTGTGGAAGTCATCGACCAGCTTGCGCGATAGCGTATCGAACAGGGCCTGATCGGACCACGTCTCGCGCGGATTGAGCAGCTTGGGATCGATGCCGGGCACCGACACCGGCACCTGGAAGCCGAAGTAGGGATCGATGCGCATCGGCATGTTCTTCAGCTGGCCGGAAAGCGCGGCGTCCAGCAGGCCGCGCGTCGCCTTGATCGGCATGCGCGTGCCAACGCCATACTGACCGCCGGTCCACCCGGTATTGACCAGCCAGCAGTCGACGTTGTGCTTGGCGATCAGGTTCTTCAGCATGTTGCCGTAGACGCTGGGATGCAGCGGCAAGAACGGGTGGCCAAAGCAGGTCGAGAACGTCGACTCCACAGCGCTGGTCATGCCCTTCTCAGTGCCGGCCACCTTGGCGGTGTAGCCCGACAAGAAGTGATACATCGCCTGGCTCGGATTGAGCTTGGCAATCGGCGGCATCACACCGAACGCGTCGGCGCACAACATCACGAGGTTCTTGGGCTGGTCCGACATGCCGCCCATGTCGGTGCCCGGAATGAACTCGCACGGGTATGCGGAGCGCGTGTTTTCGGTCAACGTCTGGTCGTCATAATCCGGCTCGGCGTCAGAGCCCTTCAGGACGACGTTTTCCAGGATCGCGCCGAAACGGTTGGTGGCAGCCCAGATTTCCGGCTCGCTCGACTCACGCAGGTTGACGCACTTGGCGTAGCAGCCACCCTCGAAGTTGAAGATGCCCTTGTCGGACCAGCCATGCTCGTCGTCGCCGATCAGGGTGCGCTTGGGGTCGGCGGACAAGGTCGTCTTACCGGTGCCGGACAGGCCGAAGAACAGGGCGCTATCGCCGGCCTTGCCGTAGTTGGCCGAGCAGTGCATCGGCAGCACGCCGCGGCCCGGCATCGCCCAGTTCATGAACGTGAACGCGGACTTTTTGGTCTCGCCGGCGTAGGAGGTGCCGCCGATCAGCACGAGGTTGCGCTTGAAGTCGATGGCGATGACCGTGCCGTTCGGATTACCCTGCTCGGGCGACCGGCAGCCGTGGCGTTTCGGATCCGCGCGGAAACTCGGCAGGTTCACGATCGTGACGTTCGGCTGGTAGCCGATCAGCTGCTCAGCGGTAGGGCGACGCAGCAGGTGGCGGATGAACGCCGCGTGCCACGCGTACTCGCACATGATCCGCGTGTTGTAGCGATAGGTCGGATCAGCCCCGACGTGCAGGTCTTGCACATAGAGCTCCAGCCCCTTGGCATGCGCCTTGAAGTCTTCGAGCAGCACTTCAAAATGCGCCCGCGACATCGAAAAATTGTTGTCCCACCAGACCTTGCCCTCGGTCAGCTCGTCGCGGACGGTGAACTTGTCCTTGACCGATCGTCCCGTGTGCTCGCCGGTTTCCGCCACCAGCGCACCCGTGGAAGCAAACCGCGTCTCGCCGCGCCGGATCGAGCTCTCGATCAACTGGACAGGAGAATTATTGAGGTGGACCTTGCCGGCGGCGCTCAGCGGGAAAGTTTCAATGCTCATCGCTCTTCCAGTGTTGGCGGCAGTGTTGATGGAAACGTGGTGGTCTGAACTCGGCATGAAACGACGTGGGCATGGAACGATCTGGACATGGAACGACATGCCTCAAATCGCGTCGAACCCGACGTATGGCGGCCGTGTCGACCGCGCCGCTCCCCTGACCCGATCGATCAAGAATCGATCAAGTATCATACGTCGCAGTCGTCGTAGTCCGCGAATTACCAACTGAGAGCCCAGCCCGCAGAGGACGCATAACAACCAGCCGGAACAAGTGAAGGCAAGCAGAAAGTCGCGGTCGAATCGTCGCGTTTGTCACTGGCCTCAAGACCCATGTTGCACTTGAGCTGCCCCGCGCCCTGCGCCCGGGAATCATTGTCGGAACAGTGCGTTAGAGACATAAATTGCTGCATTGCACAAGCCGACTGACGCGGGCCAACCGGGTAGGCTTTCACGCTTATGGGCCGGCATTTAGGCGCGCCTCGGTGACCATCTCGATGAGCGCACGGCGCACCTCGTCAGTGGAATTGACGAGGTGCGAAAAGAAGATCCGGACAGCCCCATCTAAGCTTGCCAGATCGATGCCTTCTGGGTCGCACCCCACCATCCGCCAGGGGGGTGGATGTCCACTACTTTCGCTGCTGACCCCCGCTTGGCCACCACCAAGCCCCCCCGCCATCAGCTGGATGGCCTCACAGTGATCGTCGTTCATGTGCTGCAAGATGCCGGCTTCGGCGGCGATCAGCGCGTCCGCGCCGGCCGTGGGCGCGATAACATCCTGGCGCTGTAACCGGTCAATTCGGCCGAAACCTGCGACCAGATGGGCCCAGGCGACATCAAGCGCATAGAGCTTGAAATCACCGAAATCGATGAACTGCGCGGCGTCGGGATGGCGGGCGAGATACCGGCGGCGGGCGGTCTCCGATCGTGCCTCGGCGAGCGCGCCGACCAGCGTTACGCGCGCGCCTGTCAATGCGCCCTGGCCACGACCCGTCCCGTCCACAAGCAGGCTGACACGCTGATCGGCCTTGAGATTTTTCGTGTGCTCGGCCAAGCCCGACAGCAGCAGAAGTGGGGCGCCGTCCGGCTCGCAGGCGACAGCGACAAGCGATCCGTAGGGATGCCCGCCCTGGCGGGCGATCGTGCCCAGCGTGGCCTTCCACGCCTCCCGCACGAGACCGCGCGCGATCCGAGCCGGCGTCCCTGCCCCTGGCACGTCGGGCTGGGGCGCGTCGGGAGTGGGCGGTAACACCGTGCTCGTCATTGCATTGGCTCCACACGGCAATCTTGGTGTATGATGTGGATAGGCTGCACAAAATCCGAATTGCCGGTTCGGCGGGCACCGTGACATGCAATAACGGCATTCACAGGCCATTCAGCCGACATGTACGAGAGATATGTTGCCACATTTCTCCCGTCTTGAAACCATATACGTGGCAGTTCGGTGTGGCCCTTTTGATGTGGCCGGTGAGGCGAGTGATCCAATGAAAGAAAAGAGTACGATCGTACTGGTCGACGACGAGCGCAACATCTTGACGTCACTACGGATGGCCCTGGAAGCAGAAGGCCACAAGGTACGAACCTACAACGACGGTGTCGCCGCGCTGGAGGCTCTGACCGAGGAGCCCGCCGATCTCGGCATCTTCGATATCAAGATGCCGCGCATGGACGGCATGGAGCTATTGCGCCGGGTCCGGCAGCAGTCCGACATGCCCGTGATTTTCCTGACGTCGAAGGACGAGGATATCGACGAACTGTGCGGCCTCAAGATGGGCGCCGACGACTATATTGCCAAGCCGTTCTCCCAGCGCCTGGTGCTGGAGCGGGTGAAGGCCGTGCTGCGCCGCGCGGGCGTGCGTGACGGAACCGTTCAGCCCAGCGAGCCCGCGCGTGCCGTGGTCGAACGCGGCAAGCTCAAGCTCGATCCCGAACGCCACACCTGCCACTGGGACAATAAGGGCGTCACGCTGACGGTCACTGAGTTCCTGATCCTGCAGGCGCTGGCAACGCGGCCCGGCGTCGTCAAGACCCGCGATGCGCTGATGGATGCGGCCTACGACGATCAGGTCTACGTCGATGACCGCACCATCGACAGCCACATCAAGCGGCTGCGCAAGAAATTCAAGCAGGTCGACGACGACTTCGACGTGATCGAGACGCTGTATGGCGTCGGCTATCGCTTCAAGGAAGCTACCTGAGGCTGGTGTTGCGATGGCGTATGATGGGGTTCCATCGAAGCTGCTGGGCGAGGCCGTCGCCGGCGGCAAGGTGATTGCCCGGCGCGCAAATGCGTTCTGGGCCGTCGTCTGGCCAAGGCTGGTGGCAGTGGGATGGTGGGTGCGCCGGCTGTTGTCGGGCCTGCCCTTCGTCAAGTGGTTCTCGCGCAGCCTTGCGCGGCGCATCGTCTTCTCGAACGCTGTCGGGCTCGTCATTCTGCTCGGCGGCTACTGGTACATGAACCAGTACAAGGACTGGCTGGTCGACGCCAAGGTAGACAGCCTCACCGCCCAGGGCGAAATCATCGCCCAAGCCATCGCCGCCAACGCTACCGCCGAAGGGGAGCGCCACGCCTTCGATCCGGAGGCCGTGCCCGAGGCCGGCATTCCCGCACCGATATTGCGCGACGATGGCTTTTCGGCGCTGTCGTTTTCGATCGGGCCGGAGAAGGTGGCGCCGATCCTGCGGCGGCTGATCCAGCCGGATATCCGCGCCCGCGTCTACGATCGCGATGGACGCCTGATCGTTGATTCCAACGACTTCCTGTCCCAGCGCAAGCTCACCGAGGTCAGCCGCGAACAGCAGGAAAAGCCGCGCACCAAGAACCTCTGGACGCGCATGACCGAGTATCTGTTCGCCTCCGATCTCCCGGTCTTGAGGGAACTCGACCGCGCCAACGGCAACTACTATCCCCCGGTGCGCAGCGCGATGGCC
This sequence comes from Devosia equisanguinis, assembly GCA_945903565.1. Classification (GTDB taxonomy): domain Bacteria; phylum Pseudomonadota; class Alphaproteobacteria; order Rhizobiales; family Hyphomicrobiaceae; genus CAMDPA01. The sequence continues at coordinate 16,291 of CAMDPA010000033.1, forward strand.
GGCACGGGAACACCGATGCTGCTGCTCAACGAAAGCGGCCAGCAGATCGTATCCTATGCGGCCCCCGTCCGCCGCGCACAACGGATCCACGGCGTGCTGCTGCTCTCGACGGACCCTGGCGAAATCGAAAAGGTGCTCAACAAGGAACGCAACGCGATCCTGAAGCTCGCCGGACTGGCGCTGACGACCAGTTTCGTCGTGTCGATGTTGCTCGCCTACTCCGTCGCCGGGCCGATCCATAACCTGTCGCAAGCCGCCGAGGCGGTAAGCCACGACATCAACGCGCGCCACAAGCTGCCAGACTTCGCCACACGCAGCGACGAGGTCGCGCAACTCGCCCAGTCGTTCAAAGCCATGACCGCGTCGCTGTACCGGCGGATCGAGGCGAGCGAGAAGTTTGCGGCCGACGTTGCCCATGAGCTCAAGAACCCTCTGACAGCGGCCAGTTCCACGGCGCAATCGCTCACCTACGCGCGTAACGACGAGGAGCGCGACCAGCTCGTCATGCAGATCCGCGGCGAACTCAAGCGCCTCAACAAACTGATCAGCGATGTCTCCAATGCCTCGCGGCTCGATGCCGAACTGGCGTTGCAGCACCGCGAGCCGGTCGATCTCGCACAGGTGCTCGAAAACGTCGCGGATACCTTCCGCGACAGGCTCGGCGGCACCGGGCGCGAGATCGTGCTCGACATGGCCGAAGCTGCCGCCGAGGATCTACGGGTTCTGGGACAGGACGGGCGGCTCGGCCGGGTCGCAACCAACCTCATCGACAACGCCCTTTCGTTCTCCCCAGAGGGCGGCAAGGTCTGGGTGCGGGCGCGCCGCACCGCCGATGTCGTGGAATTCATGATCGAGGACGAGGGCCCGGGCATCGAAGCCGGCAAACTCGAGACCGTGTTCGATCGCTTCTATACCTACCGTCCCACCGCCAACAGCAGCCGCGGCAATAACTCCGGACTCGGCCTGTCGATCTCACGCGAGATCATCAAGGCACACGAGGGCCAGATCTGGGCCGAAAACCGAAAGCCTCACAACGGCGATAGCAAGTCGGCAAACGGCAAGGCTGCCGACGCCGGCGAAACAGGCCACGGCGCGCGTTTCACCGTGCGCCTGCCGGCAGCGGTCAAGACGGCGACCGCACGCGGCTCGACGATGCTGGGCTGGCGTGTCTGAAACCGCCAACATTCATGGCACCGCCATCGCCGTCGCCGGACGCGCCGTTTTGCTTCGTGGTAAACCCGGCGCCGGCAAGTCCGACCTTGCCTTGCGCTGCCTCGCCGTTGCCGCAGGGCCGTTCGCCAACGAGGCGCCGATGCTCATCGCCGATGACCGGGTGATGGCCATTGCCGAAGCGGTAGGCATCCGGGTCTATGGGCCGAACGTCCTGCGCGGACTGATCGAAGTGCGCGGCATCGGAATCGTCCACGTGCCAAGCGTACCAAGCGCCTTGCTAGCGCTGGTCGCCGACCTCGTCGAACCCCAGGCAATCGAACGAATGCCAGAGCCACGGGCCCCCGCCATCATTTGCGGGGTGGAAGTGCCGTGCATATCCTTGGCCCCATTCGAGGCTTCCGCGCCCTTAAAGCTGCTGCTCGCCCTTGCTGAGCAAACCGGCGACGCGACATCAATGCGTAAAAATACGTAATACCCCGTATGTATATTTGCTTCTCCTGCAATACTGTACCTCGCAGGCCGCTCTTCCCCTCACGGCAAAGCATTCCAACATACAACCAATGTTCAGTTTATGCCATTCGGCCCCCTTGTCGTCAGCGCAAACACTTGCCAATCATGCGGGCGGACCGAGGGCAGCAAGGGCGGTTAGATGATCGGGATTGTGATTGTCACGCATGGCGGGCTCGCCGGGGAGTTCCGTGCCGCTCTGGAGCATGTTGTCGGCCCACAGACACTGCTCGAGACGGTATCGATCGGCCCCGAAGACGACATGGAGCTGCGCCGTAGCGACATCCTCGCCGCCGTCAAGCGGGTCGAGCATGGGGAGGGTGTGGTCGTTCTCACCGATATGTTCGGTGGTACGCCATCGAACCTTGCGATTTCAGTGATGAACGAAGCCAAGGTGGAAGTGATCGCCGGCGTCAATCTGCCGATGTTGATCAAGCTCGCCAGCGTCCGCGACGATGTCCCGCTTCAGAAAGCCGTTGATCTCGCCAAAGACTCCGGGCGAAAATACATCAGCGTGGCGAGCCAGGTATTATCCGGCGAGAGCTGAGTAGGATTGTGGGAATGCTCGACAGCCAGCGTCCGGAGGCGAGAGTGCTGATCCGCAACCGGAAGGGGTTGCACGCGCGCGCCTCCGCGAAGTTCGTGAAGTGTGCTGAGCTTTTCGACGCCGAAGTCACTGTAACGCGCGATGGCCATTCCGTCGGCGGGACGTCGATCATGGGCCTGATGATGCTGGCGGCGAGCCCGGGAACCGAGATCCATATGAGCGCCACTGGCCCCCAGGCGCTGGAGGCGCTGGAGGCTTTGGTCGCGCTGGTCGAAAACGGCTTTGGCGAAGACCTGATGGGCGATGCTTGAACCTTTACCGCCCCATCAGGACCGCAAGCGAAGCGTGGACAGCTGCAGTGCGATCTGGCGGAATGCCCCGCGCAATTCCGATCCGTTCGCCGCACTGAAGAAGTAGCTTGGCTGCTCGATCGGGTCGCTCGCATCGCGCGAGGCGCAGTCCTTCAGGGTTTTGATTGCGAGTTCGTTTGCGCCAAGCTGGAAGCCGACGGTGTAGACCTTGATGCCCGCAGTCCTCATGCCCTCGCACAGTTTGACCGCATTCGCGGAGATCGTCTGCGACTCCGCCGAACCATCGCCATAGTTGTGGCCGCCAGCAGTATTATAGATGCCGTCGGACATCAGCACGACAACCTTTTGCAACTTAGGAAAGCCCTTGGGGCCCTTCGTCGTGATGTCGCTGTAGGGCGCGGGCATGTTCTCGCCCTCCCAGATGCCGGTCCATTTCGGAGAAAGGAGATACCAGGCCCAAGCCGTGCCCAGCGAACCGGCGGTTGTTCCGGCCGCAGGCAATGACTCGATGCGTGCCTTCAGCGCCGACTTGTCGCTGGTCAGTGGCATAATCTGAGGCAAGACGGTGCCGGAGGCTCTGCAGACCCCATCGCCGCTATAGTTCGACTGATTGTCTCTGGCCGCCTGCCCCGTGTCCCCGCGATAGGCCCGCAGAGTGTTGGCTCCAACCGGCTTTGCATCCGTGAAGGCTTCGTCCCCTTTTCGCTCGGTCACGCACGTGATGCCGGTGAGATGAGTACCGCTGAAGCTCCGCTCCACTTCGACGTCGGAAACCTTTTCGAGGTACCCGCCGACATTCACGCGCGACGAGAACGGTGCGAGCGCCACCTTCGAGGTGTATTGGCTCTGATCTGACCACACCACGATGTCGATCAAATCCTTGGCCGCCAGCTTCAGATCCTCGATTTTCGTGCCCGCCATCGAACCAGTCGTATCGAGCATCAGCGAGATCTCGAGGTTGGTCCCGGCATTGCCGCCGACGGCAATTGCGGCTTCCGTCGTCACAGTTGCCGAAAGATAGGGAATTCCGATCATCCCCAGAAATGGCGCGGCCATCGTGAAAGTGCCCTCGGCACGCATCACGGTACCATTCTCGATGACCGCAAACACAGGGGCGTCGCCGCCAACGTTGGCGGGCTTCATCTTCTCGAAGTACTCCTGGGCTGCCGTGATACCCACCAAGTGGTCCTCACCAGCGGACATCTGCAGGGCCCGGCCACCGGCGAGCGATGCGGCATCCAGCGCCGCATGCAGCTTGCTATTCGCCTGGAACCAGCGGGCGAAGTCGATGGCGCCACCCCCGCTCGCGAACATCACAAGCGCGGACAAGCCGAATGCGATGGTGACGTTGCCGGACCGGTTCTGAGCCAGGATATTGTGCAGCTTGTTGATCAGCTGCTTGGTCGCCAGGTGCTTAAACATCGGGAACATCTCCACTGTACGTAGAGCCACGATGCCCGAGAGGTATAAATAGTTTGTAAATGCGCAAAATTTTATACAACTTCAATGTTGCACGTAATTTATGAAAGATTGCATAATTAGATTGAATGCTACTGAATTAATTCAGATTGCATTCGCTGTAATCTCCACCAATAAATAGAACCAGCGCAAAAGCCACCTGTCCCATACCTATCCCCTTGCCTCAGGTCCCTCAACTTCAGCGCAATTGTATGGTCTACCGGCGACAACCAGGAGTTGGCGCCATGACACAGCATAAGTCGGATGATCTGTGGCGGGATTTTCCCAAGACCGCCGCCGAGTTCGAGGCGCGGTTCGCGAGCGAGCAGGACTGCCGCGACTGGTG